>CALBEE010000081.1 GCA_937927575.1 uncultured Saprospiraceae bacterium
AATACATATTATTGGAGAGTAAAAACGAATAATATATGTGGTTCTTCATCTTGGTCCGATGATAATACATTCTCTACAGTCAGCTGTGTAACGTATTTAAGTTCGGATCTACCGGTTGATATCATCGAAGAGGATGTGGTGACGGTTACTTCTAAGTTAATGATTCAAGATAGGGGTGAAGTGACTGATCTAGATATCGTTGATTTAGTAGGCGTGCATACATGGATGAATGATCTTAATTTCTCTCTGACATCTCCGGATAATACCAAATTAGAATTTTGGGATCAACCGTGTGGTGGAAATGATGATTTTGATATAAATTTTGATGATGAAGCAAGCGGTGATCACCCTTGTCCTCCTACGGATGGCGGTACTTATCCACCTGATAATGCTTTGACATCTTTTGATAATAAAGACATTCAAGGCGAATGGGAATTGGAAATATTTGATGATTTTGCTGAGGATGGCGGTCAGCTACAATCTTGGGGTATCAAAGTTTGCTTAACAGATTTTTGTGATCTGACAGTTTCAAATATCAATACTATAGGATTGGGTAGTCTAAACGGAGCTTTTGCTTGTGCAATAGCTGAAGATACCATAAGATTAATGCCTGAAATTACGGGTCAGATTATTAATGTTTCAAGTTCAATTACCATTTCAGAAAACATACATATACTGGCGGATCCAGCTGATAATATTACTATCAATTTTACAGGGAATAATGGATTTATTATTGCATCTGGAGTGTCAAATAGTTTCGAAGGATTTACAATAGAGTCTTCTGGAATTATTCCAACCATTCAGAATAATGGAACGCTAAAGTTGACTGATGTAGATGTAGTTCATCCAATCAATAATCAGGTCCTCAATAATGGATCTGCTGTATTAGAAATAAATGGTGAATGCAATATCCAAAAATAATAATTGCACTTTTTTTAGGAATCACAATGATTTCTTGTGGTAATCAATCGTCTTCTAATGAGTCGACGATTGATTATCAAAATATTGCGGCTGATGGATTTAATGTTAAAGGATCCGATGCTAAAGCTATTAGCATTGCCGATGAAGTAATGCAGGCTATGGGTGGTCGTAAAGCATGGGATGAAACGCGTTATCTAAAGTGGAACTTCTTTGGATCTCGAATCCATGTTTGGGATAAGAAGACTGGTGATTTAGTAATTGAAGGGATTAGAGATACATTTGATATTAGAATGAATATCCATAATAATACTGGTAGGGTTAAGCTAAAAGGTATAGAACTTAGCGCTCAAGATAGTCTCCAGAAGTATCTTGATAAAGGAAAAAGTATGTGGATCAATGATGCCTACTGGGTATTTATGCCTCATAAATTGAAAGATAGTGGAGTGACCTTAAAATATATATCAAAAGATACTACTCAAAACGGAAGATCTGCGGATGTGCTATCACTTTCATTTGATCAAGTAGGTGATACACCGGAGAATATGTATTATGTATATGTGGATGATAGCACAAGATTAGTATCTCAGTGGGATTTTTATCCTGAAGTGAATGATAGCACAGCTCAATTTAAAACACCTTGGGAAGACTATAAGCAATATGATAGATTGCTTTTGAGTGGTAGTAGAGGTGGAGATTATATTATCGGAGATCTATCTGCTAGTGATACTTTAAGCAGATACTTTCAATAAATTAATGTAAGCAATATTTTAGTTTTGTCCTAAGTATTTGTCGTATGCTTGATTTAGATCAGCCACTTTATCTAGTGAATACAAACCATCATTATTAGCAATTTCTAATTCTTCTATAATAGTAGGTTTCGCGTCAGTATTATTTGAGTTATATGCAAATACCTGAGGGTTATGCTCATGGATGGTATGTTGGTAAATAGTATAGATACTAATAATTGCAATCGTACTAGCGGCAACAGTCATCCATCTATACCATTTTACGGTCCTACGGTTTGATCGTAATTGGATTTTATCATTGATTCTGTTCCAAGCTCTATCCGAAGGCAACTCTTCATAAGATTGCACTTCATTTTTGAATCTTTGTAGTCCTTTATTTTCCATGGTACTAATACTTATTATCTATTTGGCCTTTAAGACCTATTACTCTAGTTTTTTTTTCAGCGATTTGACGAAGTTTCTTCTTGGCCAATATCAATTGAGATTTTGAAGTATTTATGCTAATGCCTAGTTGTTCAGCGATCTCTCTATGTTTGTATCCTTCTACTACGTAAAGGTTAAAGACTGTGCGATATCCAGTTGGGAGTTCGTTGACCATCTTTAATATATCTGCAGTTTGCAAGTTGTCCAGAGCTGATAAATCTTCATTGTCAATTTGTAAATCTCCAAGTTCAACAGTCATGTGTGATTTCTTGTTCTTGCGAATAAACATCAGACATTCGTTGACCATCAATCGTTTCATCCAACCTTCAAAACTACCTTCATTTTTAAAGGAACCTATCTTTGCAAAGATCTTGTAAAAACCTTCTATAAACACATCCTCAGCATTTTCAGGCTGCGTAATGTATCTTCGGCAGATTCCGTAAAGTAAGCCTCTGTACATATCATACAGTGCCTTTTGGCCTCTGCTCTCATTCCTTTGGCAGGAATCTATGATATGTTGGATTGACTCATTCATGCTTAATTGATCATTTCCCTTGATATAGCGTACACCACGCCGACGTTTTATAAATAGAGTTGTCTTTAAGATGCACTTTGATCCGGTTTTGGTGTGTACCATCCAAGATAGTGATATCTTTACATCTTTTCAGCACTTAAAATACAATCAAATTCCTATGAGTCAATCGTCTTTGTATACCGCAAATGGAGATTATAATTTTACAGGTGACATCACCGTCAATGAATTAGTTCAGAAGTATGGCGCACCTTTATATGTTTACGATTTTGCACGTATAGAAAAACAGTATTCAAAGATTACCAAAGCATTTAACACCGAAAGACTACGTGTTAATTATGCTTGTAAGGCCAATACGAATATCAATGTGTTGAAATATCTGAAATCTCTAGGATCAGGGCTGGATACGGTTTCTATTCAAGAAGTACAAATTGGCTTAAAGGCTGGGTTTGATCCACAGCAGATTCTCTATACTCCTAATTGTGTTTCTATGGAGGAACTAGGACAAGCTGTAAGCCTAGGGGTTAATATTAATTTGGATAATCTTTCAGTGCTTGAGCAATTTGGTGATTTGTATCCAGATTATCCGATTTGTGTTCGTATCAATCCTCATATCATGGGAGGAGGTAATCATAAAATCTCCACAGGACATATAGATAGTAAATTCGGTATTTCGATTCATCAGGTACCGCATATACATAGGATAGTCAAAGCCCATAATATGAATGTAGTAGGTCTGCATATGCATACTGGTTCTGATATATTGGATATCGAAACGTTTTTATTAGGGGCAGATTTACTATTAGAGATAGCTCATCAATTTAAAGATCTAGAGTATATTGATTTCGGAAGTGGATTTAAAGTGCCGTACAAAGAGGGTGATGCGAGTACAGATATGGAATTGTTAGGTAGTAAGTTTATGGAGCGATTTGATAAGTTTTGTGCGGAATACGGTAAGGACTTAGATATCGTTTTCGAACCAGGAAAATATCTAGTAAGTGAGTCAGGCTATTTTTTGGCTAATGTCAATGTGATTAAGCAAACGACTTCTACTGTTTTTGCTGGATTAGATACTGGACTTAATCATTTGATAAGACCTATGTTGTATGGTTCTTATCATGAGGTAGTCAACGCCAGTAGAGCAGAAGGTCCAACGCGATTATATACCATAGTCGGATATATTTGCGAAACTGATACTTTTGGTGTTAATAGAAGAATGAAGGAAGTGAGAGAGGGAGATATTTTAGCCTTTAGCAATTGTGGTGCATATTGCTTTTCGATGTCTAGTAATTACAATAGTAGATACAGACCTGCTGAAGTTGCGATCTTAGACGGTCAGCATCATTTGATCAGAGAGCGAGAAGATATGCAAGACTTATTATCAAAACAAATAGAAATTCCTTCGCTCTAATAATATGAATATAGATGGTATGCATATGAAAAACAGTTTGTACTTTTTTATGGCTTTATGGCTTTACACCATAGTATCGTGTAGCCCTAAGACCACGCCAATAATTACTGACGGTACTTATATTTCTGCAGTAATGGAAAATATAATTTTGGATGAAAATGGAAAAGAGTATACCATAGATCTCCAAGAAGATGATAAAGTATATTATCTCATTCGCCATGCAGAAAAAGATACCATTCCACATGACAATCCAAAGTTGACCAAACAAGGTCTTACTAGAGCTAATCTATTAGCCGATATGATGAAAGGGACTAGGGTAGATGCTGTCTATTCTACGATGTATACGCGTACATTATTTACTGTGGATACCTTGGCTTCCAGAAAAGGAATGAAAATTCGTCCTTATGATCATAAAAAATTAAAGACCGTTTTTGAAGATATTGCCAGCGATACTACCACTTCATCGGTAATCATTGTAGGACATTCTAATACGACTCCAGCTTTCGCAAATGTAATTTTAGGAAGACAAGAATTTCAAAGTGGTTTTGATGAAAGTGATTACGATAATTTTTTAGTCGTACTTGATAAAAAAGAAGAAGAAAATGTGGTCTATAAATTAAGGTATCGAGTTAGAAATGAAGAGTAATAAATGTTGGAAATTAATACTCAATACGAATTACTTTTTTGATTATTATAGGTGTAATGGTAATAATGTATTTCTAAGAATTTCAATTTAGAAACCCTTACATATTCTATACCTTACTATCTTTTAATGCTTTTCCGATATTTCGATCTAATGCTTCATGAGCTAAAGGTTCGGTATAGGTATTCATAGCTTGCATAGCCGCTTCAATCTTATCTTTACTATCACCCTTTGTGCTAGCAAGTAATTCTTCCTTCAATTCGATTATCTGCGAAACTTGATCTTCTTTTAAAGCACTTTTATTTTGTTCTAAAAATCGATCTGTTGCAAGTAAAATATTATTGGCTTCATTAATGGACTCTAGCAGTGCTTTTGTTTTCATATCGGATTCCGCATTTTGTAGAGAATCTATTAACATTCGAGCCATATCTTCTTCAGAAATACCATAAGCAGATCTTATTTCCATTTGTGTTTCCACATTTGATCGAAGTTCGCTCGCCTTGACTGTTAAAATACCGTCAGCATCTAAGATAAATTTGATTTCTATTTTTGGTATTCCTGCGGGCATTGGAGGAATATCCTTAAGTATAAATTCACCCAACTTTCTATTGTGTTGCACCAAGTCTCTTTCTCCTTGAAAGACTGCAATCTTTAAGTTTTTCTGCCCATCTACACTCGTAGTGTATTGGCGGCCGGCTCTCGTAGGAACTTTACTATTTCGACTAATAATTACATCCATTAGCCCACCGACTGTTTCTATACCCATGGATAAAGGAGTAATGTCGATTAGTAAAAGATCTTTACGATTTCCAGCAAGAATATCAGCTTGAATTGCTGCTCCTATAGCAACCACTTCATCTGGATCCAAACTATCATCTGCCTTTTGATCAAAATATTCTGATACAGCTGATTTAACTAGAGGCATTCTCGTAGATCCACCCACTAATACTACTTGGTTAATATCTTTTTTAGAGAGGCCTGCATCCTTCATTGCCAGCTTACAAGCATGCAAGGTTTTATTTATTAATGCTTCAGAAATATGGGCAAATGTTTTGCGATCCAATTGCAAAGCATATGCGCCAATTGCAGAAGTGTAATTCTCAGAATTACTTAAAGTTTTTTTGGCCTCTTCAGCCTTTGTACGAAATTCTTGACCTAAAGATTTATCATTGTTTAGATCTTCAGAACTTAATTCTATTTGGGATAACCAATAATCAATAATAACTTTATCAAAATCATCTCCACCAAGATAAGTGTCTCCATGTGTAGCTAATACTTCAAAAATGCCATTCTGAATTTGAAGTATCGAAATGTCAAAAGTTCCTCCACCAAGATCGTAAACTACTATAGTTTTCTCTTCTTCTTTTGAAAGTCCGATTCCGTAAGCTAGACTTGCCGCAGTAGGTTCATTTACTATTCTCAAAACTTCTAATCCAGCTAATTTTCCTGCATCTCTAGTAGCTTGTCTTTGAGCATCATTAAAATAAGCAGGCACTGTAATTACTGCCTTACTGACTTCTGTTTTGAGATGTTTTTCTACTCTCTTTTTAAGTTCTTTAAGTATTTCTGCAGATAATTCGATTGGTGTATAATATTTTCCATCGATTTCAATTTTTACTAATGCTTCAGTATCCTGGTCTATGACATTATATCCTACACTAGATTTTAAACTTTCTAGATCAGCATAGGATTTGCCCATAAGGCGTTTTACAGAATAGATAGTACGCTCCGGAGCAGATATAAGTTTTTTCCTTGCAGTATCGCCGACGACTACACCATCAGCTCCAAAGTGCAATATGGAAGGTACTAAAGCATTAGATCCAGATTCATCTCTGATGACTATTACCTCATCTCCATCCGCATAGGCTACCAATGAATTAGTGGTACCTAGATCGATACCTATGATCACTTCTCTTTTCTCTTCTTTATCTACTTCACCTGCTTTGAGGTTAATGGGTATTTTCATATTCTTATTAATGTTTAACAGTCCATTTTAATCTATTGGAGTACCCAATATTTTCATGACTTCTTTATATCTATTTTCTGCATCCAATTCAGGAGAGTAAATAGTATGTGTGATATCTTCTTGTGGCATCTGCGAAAGATCGCTAGCTCTATTTTCTTGGTTGATACCTGTTCTTTGTAATCGACGTAATACTTTTTCACCATTGAGATAAGTAGCTAATTCTTTGTGGGTATAATTTCCAGAAGCACGGTCTCGATCGCGCATCGTACCTTTGATATAATAAGGAAGGTTTTCATGAATATAATAAGTCGCCTCTACTGTGTATGTATTTTCATTTAATACCGAAGTAGCTTTGACCGGCTTACCCTTATAAGTATATACGATATATTCGAAATTTACGCGATTAGCATATTCTTTTCTAAGGGTACTATCCAAGCTAATATTATCTATCAAGGATACTACATTATCTATTTGCTTTATGGACTCTGTAATGCTTACATCTTCATTGTGTAAGAAGTCAAAGTCATCATCATTATATACATCATTCTTATCTCCGAATTTGCATCCAAGCAAGACTGAAATTATGAGTATGAGATAGATATGTGTTTTCATTGTTACAAAGATTAATCAATTTGGTGGATATAGTGTTCATTAGGGATTACTATCTTTCATATAAAATTATAGCTAGCGAAAATGATTAATGATATCTTAACTCACAAGGCAGTCAAACTCTTCATAGGAATGGCGGGTCTATTCGTTACCACAGCGATAGTAGCTCAGATTATTGGAGTCAAGATATTCTCCCTGGAAGCCACTTTGGGATTCGAACCCTTCAATTGGACATTTTTGGGTGTAGATGATTTAGGTTTTAATATGACTGCTGGGGTTGTCCTTTGGCCTGTCATATTCATCATGACGGATATTATTAATGAATACTTTGGTATGAGAAGAGTGAAATTTCTTTCTTTTCTTACCGTCGGATTGATCGCTTTTGCCTTTCTCATGATTTATAGTGCCATTTCTCTTACTCCCGCTCAATGGTGGACTGAGATCAGTGGAATAGATATAAAGGTTCCCTCTAATTCACTTAGTAATATGAATTTAGCCTTTCGCAAAATCATGGGGCAAGGGCTTTGGATCATAGGCGGCTCTATCATTGCGTTTTTGTTGGGGCAGATTGTAGATGTATACATTTTTCAAAAAATAAGAAGTGTGACTGGAGAAGATAAAATATGGCTCAGAGCGACGGCCTCTACTTTAGTTTCTCAGTTTATTGATAGTTATGTAGTGTTATTAATCGCGTTTTGGATTGGAGCGGATTGGACTTTAGTAATGGTATTGGCGATAGGCTCTGTAAATTATATCTACAAATTTGTGGTCGCTATTTTGTTGACTCCTGTGATATATCTTGCTCATAATATTATAGACAGCTATCTTGGCCGCGATTTAGCATTAGAAATGAAAGAAAGTGCTACAGGGATGTAGTTTAAAATGAAGATACTATGAGACAGATTACTGATAAGATAATGATGATAAGGCCGGCTAATTTTCAGTTTAATGAAGAAACAGCTGCTAATAATGCATTCCAGACAGCAGGAGAATATGATAAAGAAGCCGTTAAAAATAAGGCTTTGGAAGAATTTGACGCGATGGTGGAAGTATTGCGATCTAAAGGTATCACTGTAGAAGTAGTCCAAGATACTGACCAACCCGTAAAGCCAGATGCCATTTTTCCCAATAATTGGATTTCTTTTCATGCCGATGGTACTGTAGTGACTTATCCCATGTTTGCAGAAAACCGTCGTATTGAAAGGCGTGAGGATATTATCGAATCATTGGGAAAGAAGTACGCAGTCAAAAAGAGATATACATTTGATTATTATGAAAGTGAAGATAAATTTCTAGAAGGTACTGGAAGTATGTTATTTGATAGAGAACATAACATTGTTTATGCTTGCCTTAGTCCACGCACTGATATCAAGATCTTAGAGAAATATTCAGTATTGATGGGGTCGAAAAAGATCGCTTTTAGATCAGTAGATCGAGAAGGACAGGATATATATCATACTAATGTTATGATGGCATTGGGTGTTGATTTCTGTGTGATATGTCTAGAGAGTATTAAAAATGAGGTGGAAAGAAATGAGATAGTTAATACTTTGAAAGAAACAGGAAAGACGATTATCGATATCACTTATGATCAAATGGAAAATTTTGCAGGCAATATGTTGCAAGTTGCGAACGCAAGTGGTGAGCGCTATTTAGTACTTTCACAAGCTGCTTATGATTCTTTAGATGAATCTCAAATTACCGAGCTTTCAGACTTAACCAATATACTACCTATACCGATCACTACTATCGAAACATTAGGAGGAGGAAGTGTGAGATGTATGATGGCTGAAGTTTTTCTTCCGGAGTTACCTTAATTTCCAAAATTTTGGTTCCTCATTAATAACATGTATTTAATGTGACATTGCAATCCATAACTTATTGATAACCTATTATTTACAAAAAGGCCAAATGTTAGATATCTGTTAAATTTTTATATGATTTTTTTATATATGTTGGGTTTATGTGCCATATTTGCATTAGTTAATTAAACCAAACAAACATGAAAGGACTATTTACATTAGCTCTAGGGCTTATTTTGAGTTTGAGTGTATCTGCTCAGATGATCAAAGGTACTGTCATAGACAGTGATTATGGTGATCCACTTATTGGAGCATCAGTGGTAATTAAAGGATCTACTGTCGGTACTATTACTGATATAGATGGAAATTTTTCACTCAACAAGCCTGCAGACGCTGGTAATATCTTGGAGATTAGTTATTTAGGCTATGATACTTATGAGATAGCTATTGGAAACGATTCTTCGTCAGATCTGGGTAAAATTACTCTGAATTCCTCGGGTGTAGGTCTAGAGGATGTTGTGATATCAGGAGTCATGGACATCGTTAGAGATAGAAAAACTCCTGTAGCAGTTAGTACAATCTCCCTTAGAGAAATACAAGCCAAAGGTGTAGGCAACGTAGAATTTCCAGAAGTAATGAAAAACACGCCTTCTGTCTACGTTTCAAATCAGACAGGTTTCGGTGATTCTCAAATGTTCTTAAGAGGATTTAGCCAAACTAATACAGCATTCTTACTTAATGGACAGCCTATCAATGGTATGGAAGATGGTAGAATGTACTGGTCTAATTGGTCAGGTATGTCGGATGTGGCATCTGCAGTACAGATTCAAAGAGGATTGGGTTCTTCTAAATTGGCAATTTCTTCAGTAGGAGGAACTATTAACATTGTAACAAAAACTACAGATGAGTCTCCTAGTGGTTTCGCTAGATTGATGTATGGTAATGATAATTACATGAAGGGTACACTAGCTTATAACACTGGTTTGAAAGGAAAGTGGTCATTTAACTTCCTATTGGATCATTGGCAGGCAGATAACAAATGGGCTGATGGTACTAGAGGTCAAGGACAGAACTACTTTATGTCGGTTGGATTTAAGCCAAACGAAAAACATAACTTCAATTTCTTAATTACTGGTGCTCCACAGTGGCACGGTAACAGATGGTCACAATCACTAGATCAGCTTGAAGAAAATCCTAAGTTTAATCAACATTGGGGTGAGAATGAAGGCGAATGGGATACAGAGAGAAGAAATTTCTATCATAAGCCAGTAATTAATCTTAATTGGGATTTTGAAATAAACGAAAAATCTAAGCTAGCATCAGTACTCTATGCTTCTTTCGGAAGAGGTGGAGGAACAGGACCTTTTGGAAGTAGCAGTAACAGAGTAAGGACAGAGGCAGGACAAGTTGCTTTTGACAGTATCAGGATTAATAATATTGCTGATGATGATGGTATTGGTTCTTTTGGTGGTAACTATGCTCTAAGAGCATCTATGAACAATCATCAATGGTACGGTAATGTGACTAGCTACGAAATAGATCTTAATGAGAATCTAAATTGGAGTGTTGGTGCAGATTTTAGACTATATACCGGAGACCACTTCAGACAGTTTGCAGATTTATTAGGTCTTGATGGATGGAGTGATAATTTCAGACATGCAACTAGACCTGATGATGCAGTACAAAGTGAAGTTTTCGATGCAAATCCATGGAGTGCATTATTTAGTTTTGCTTCTGAAGATCAAAGAATTGCTTACGACTATTCTGAGCAGATAAACTATCAAGGTGCATTTTCTCAATTGGAATATGCTCAAGAAAATTTCACAACTTTTGTTCAAGGGTCAGTATCAAACCAATCTTACCAGAGAACAGGTAGATGGTCTGATATAGGTACTTCAGAAAAAGTGAGCAAGATTGGTTATAACTTGAAAGGTGGTGTATCTTATACAGCTGATGAAAACAGTGTAATCTTTGCTAATGCCGGTATATACAGCAGACAACCATTTTTGGACAACATCTTTGAAAATGTAAGATACTCTAACGAGTTAGTAACTGCTGGTGGAGGTAATACTGTAGATAACGAAGATATAATTGGATTAGAAGTAGGTTATAGATTTGAAAATGATTACATCCGTTTCAATGCAAATGCATATAAAACAGACTGGGGTAACCGTACGAGAGTAGCAGTATTCACAAATGATAATGGAACTCCAGCTAACGAGGATGATGATTTTACTCAGAGAAATGTTGAAAGAGGAATCAAGCAGTCACACAAAGGTATCGAATTAGACATCCAATATAAAATTGAAAAACTAAGTGTTAAGGCTTATTCTTCTATTGGTGATTGGACTTTTGCAGGAATTGATAGAATCCAAGGCTTCAATGATGATACAGGGGAAGAAGTACTAAACGAATCAGGTCTTGATAATACAGGTGTACACATTCCTAATGCGCCACAAACTTCAATTGGTTTTGGTCTAGATTATAGATGGGACAATGGTCTTAGCTTATTCGCTGATTATAATATCTTCGAAAGATTGTATATCAACAATATCAACTTTGATGATAGCAACTTAATTCTAACAGAAGATATTGGAACACTTGATCCATTTGCTCTTCTTGATATGGGAGTATCTTATAATTTAACTGTTGGAGATAGATTAATGTCGATAAGAGCAAATATCTACAACGTATTAAATACGGACTATATCAATCAAACGGACCCATTCGGATATTTAAATGGAAATGGTAGAACTTGGAACACTTCTTTGAAGTACAATTTCTAAGATAGAATAATAGAATAAGACAAATTAATTATCCAGGCCTGACAACATCAAAGTTGTCAGGCTTTTTAGTTATGAGATGAATTAAATTACCAAACATTTCTATGTTCAATAAGCATTGACTAAATTGAGCAGCTAGATTAGTGAGAAAATAATATATAACAAACCCAACCTATTATGAAAAAATACCTACCCATTTTCTTTTTGCTGTGTATGTCAGTTATGGCTACTGCGCAGATAGTAATTAATGAGATCAGTTATAATCCACCTGAATCAGGACAAGATAGTTTAGAGTATATAGAATTGCATAACATAGGCACAGCTGCTGCTGATTTATCAGGATACTCATTTACTGCAGGGATAGATCTTACATTTGATTCAGACGTTTTTATCGAGCCTGGTGGTTATTTGCTAGTCTGCGAAAGCGCATCTGCTATGATGAATGTCTTTGCTGTGGAAGGTATTGTTTGGGATGGAGGTATTAGTAATGGAGGAGAATTAATTGCCTTAGCAGATGCTTCTGGAATGGTGGTAGATTCTGTTTCTTTTGATGATAACGATCCTTGGCCGGGAGAAGCGGAAGGAACAGATGGAGAAGGATCATCCATTGAACTTTGTGATCCTACTAGTGATAATAATGAAGGTTCGAATTGGAGAGCCGCGGATAATGATACAGGAATGATGATTAATGGTTTTGCTGTTTTTGGTACTCCTGGTGCGGCGAATACCGTATCATGCGAAGTACAAGCAGATCACATTGTTAATGCAATGGCTTTATCGTTTACACCGGCTGATATTACTATACAACTAGGAGAAACAGTAAGATGGGAAAATACAGGAGGAAATCATAATGTCAATGGTGGATTGGATGTCTATCCTGATAATCCTGAAGGTATATTTAGTGGAGCTCCTGCTCCGGCTCCTTGGACATGGGATTATACATTTACTATTCCTGGTGTATACAATTATCAATGTGATCTTCATGTTGGTGCAGGAATGGTCGGAACAGTAACGGTTGAAGGCGAATTAGCGCCACCTGTTCCTTTAGTGATTACCGAGATTATGTATAATGATCCAGGTTCTGAAGATTCTATTGAGTTTATTGAGATGCTAAATGTAGGAACTGAAGCTATCAACCTAGAAGGTTTATCTTTCTCTAGTGGTGTTACACATTCTTTCGCTGCTCAAGAAGTGGCGGCAGGAGAATACATAGTTGTGGCGGCATTTCCAGATGTGATCATGTCGAGATTTGGAGTGGAAGCCATCGCTTGGACTGATGGTGGATTATCTAATGGTGGCGAATTAATTGAAATCATAAATGCCGATGGCGTAGTCATTGACGCAGTAATGTTTGATGATGAAAATGGATGGAGTGAACAAGCAGATGGTCTAGGTACATCACTTGTGTTATGTGATACAGAAAGTGATAATAGTATGGCCTCAAGTTGGTCGATCTCTACATATGATTCTAATAATGAGATAGAAGGAGTAGAAATATTGGCTAATCCTGGAGCTCGAAATAGATGTACTTATGATGTAGCTACACTTTCTGAATTGAATGCAGATGGACAAACAGTATTCCAAGGAGATGTCAGAGTTTTAGGTAGAGCACTTGGGGTAAATCTAAGACCAGCAGGTTTACAATTTACATTAACAGATCTTGCTGGTGACGGTATAGCTCTCTTTAGTGGAAGTGAAAATTTTGGCTATGAAAATGTGGTAGAAGGTGATTTATTATATGTAGAAGGGTCTCTTACTCAGTTTAATGGATTAGCTCAAATAGGATTGGATGGTTTGGAGTTGGTATCTTCCGATGGACCGACACCGATGTCTACTTTAGTGACTTCATTAGGTGAGGATACTGAATCTCAACTCGTTACCTTGGCTAACGTACATCTCGTTGATCCTAATGAATGGACTGGATTAGGTTCTGGATTTAATGTAAGAGTAACTGATGGAAGTACAGATACATTTGCTCTAAGAATAGATGGTGATGTAGATCTTTATAGTCGCGGATATCCACAAGGTACTTTTAATGCGACAGGTATCGGAGGACAATTTGATAATAGCGTTCCACATACTGAAGGGTATCAATTGCTTCCTAGATATATAGAAGATATCAATCCTTATGACGAATTTATTGAAGAATTTCCTGAAATAGATATTCCAACAGCAACCACAGTGGATGCTAATGGTGTAACAGATAGTCTAGGTAGAAAAGTGACTTTAACAGGTATTTCTCATGGCATAAATTGGAGGCCATCTGGACTTCAGTTTTGGATCATGGATGAAAACAATAACGGAATTCAAGTTTTTAATTTTAGTGATGCTTTAGGCTATACTGTGGCAGAAGGTGATGAGCTTATTGTAAAAGGAACGATAGCACAATTTAATGGCCAAACTGAAATTATTCCTTCTCAGATAGAAGTGGTGAGTTCTGGTAATAGTTTAGTAACTCCTTTTGATCTAAGTGGTACTACTCAACTTGGAGAATCACTTGAATCTAAATATGTGGGTACAGCAGGGACTGCTCCTTTCTCTATGGTAGATCCTACAGAATGGGCCGGTGATGGATCTTCATTTTCATTTGATGTTACTAATGGTACTTCAAATTTTACAGTATTTGTAGATGCAGATACGGAGTTTGCTAATATGCTAACACCACCAAGTGAAAGTGCATTGCAGATTACTGGTATAGTAGGGCAGAGTGACAACGAAGAACCATTTGACTCAGGATATTCAATTTGGGTTAGATATGAATCAGATTTGGCAGTAGTTAATAATACGATCAATACTGAAAATTCTGACTTAGTAAATTTATATCCAAATCCTGCAAGCAACTTATTGTCAATAGACACTGATCTATCTGTTGATAAAATTGAAATATTAGATTACTCAGGTAAGCAAATTCAAGTAATCAAAAATATAACA
>CALBEE010000082.1 GCA_937927575.1 uncultured Saprospiraceae bacterium
AAATATTTGTTATGGAATTTATACGGTGAAGAAGATTTGATTATTAATACAAATTCCATTAGTTATTCACATGATTATGGATGGTTTAAAACTAATCTCGAAACTATTGAATTTACTGCACTCGGTGTTACTTTAGATGAAATGAGATTGGATGGAAAAGATTATTTAGGGCAACTTCATTTTACAGGCTAGGATAATAAGAATAGGCTACCGGAAGTAATTTATTCAACTACCATTTTTCTTAATATGATTCAAATAGTTGAATTGCAAGCGGGAATCGCTTCACTTTTTAAAATGGAATATCTGGAAGAAAGAGGATTTATTCCCTTTTCTCTTAATTAGAATTAATTGTTAACTATAGAGGAAATTGTAATTACATTTTTTTAGTTACATTCTTATTTAAAACCATATATAAGAATTATAAGTCAGTATCAATATAAATTTTTTATCCAAGTTAGAACTGAATCGAAAAAAAACTATTATTTGTTGAATAAAAAGATGATTTGTTTTCTAGTACTATGCAGATTTAATAAGCAAAAATCATCGATCTAGTTTCTACTGGCTTTCCATCAATGACAAGAGAATAATAGTATATTCCTTCTGTTCCCCAGCCATGTGTAAATACCCACTCATTTAACCCAATATTAAGGTCGATGTCTTTTTCTTTGACAAGTTGTCCAGCGGAGGTATGTACTTGTATCTGAGCAGATTGATATGAAATCGATTTTTCTACATGCCAAGAAATAGTGGTGGCTTCATCAAAAGGGTTGGGTCTGTTAGGTAATAATTTTACATGCCGCTTAGGAAGTAATAGATCTTGATCACCAATAGAATTAATAAGTAAAAATTGCTCTTCTGCAAAACAACTTTCTACTCCAAGTTCATTAACTACACAAGCAGTGATAAAGAAAAATCCATTATCTTCTGGATTGTCAATAAGAGCCACGTTGGTTCCAGTAATTGTGATTAGACTGTCGAATTCATTACCATCAATTCGAGTACCTATTCGGAATGTATTGTGAGGCTCATCACTATTTATGGTTACCTGTACCTGATCTCCAACGCTTTCCAATTCAATAGAAGGTTGATCCGGACTGATCGCAATCATTCCTGCAGCCATTCCATTGATTACGGTATTTCTTTTTAGATAATTAAAATCTACAAAAAGACTATCTAGAATTCCATCGCCATCAGTATCTAATCCCAAAATATCTCTTGTCGAATGTTGGTGGTCATGGTAATCTGCATTGATCTGAGCATTGCCATTTTCATTTGCAGAGGTAAATCGAATAGAAGTAAAACCATTTTCTCTAAAAGGTATATGGTCGCCACCTCTGCCTGTCCGATCTTCAGCAGACATGATACTAATCTGCATTGGAACTGTAGCAGTCGGCAATATTTCTTCTTGGTATTGAAGCTTCGTATATCTTGCTAAATTTTTATGTTTTGAAAGTGTAGTGCCATTAGAAAAAATTCTAACCTGTGTACTATCTATATCACCTTCTCCCATACAACCCGGAGGCGATGCCGTTTCACCACAGATAATCCCACCAATCACATCATTGTTTAAAACGGCTTTAATATCAATGTTTTCATCAACACATAAAGTCGCCATAGCATTGGCACCCAGAAGACCTTGCTCTTCGGCTGTAGTAAGCATAAACATGATTGTTCTATTATAGTTTCTCTTCGTCATTACTCTTGCCAATTCCATAACTAAGGCGATTCCACTACCGTTGTCTTCCATTCCTAAGGCTATACAATCAATGTCGCATTCATTTTCACATCTTGAATCCATATGGGCCTCGATAATAATTACACCTGCAGTTGGGTCTACTCCAGGATGAACCATGAGTACATTTTTATGGTGATCTACGCCGCAAATCATTTGATCAAATTCAAGGTAATCGACAATAGCAGGACTTCCATTTTGGATATTAATAGATTCAAGCTTATCATAAATCCATGTCCTGGAAGCACCTATCCCTCTTGTGTTGGATATGGTGTCAGAGCCACTATTTCTAGTTTCAAATTGCTCTAATGCCAATAAATAATTTAGCATGGAATCAGTATTGATTTCATCCAATAGCAAAGATGAAATTTCTGTAGGAAGCGCTATAGGTTCGCTAAGATTGTCATATTCTCCTTTGAGTATTAATGTAGTTTCTAATTTACTTGTATGTATATTGCTTTGAGCTTGTATAAGAAAACTGATTAGAAGAAAAATGAAGGTTGTTAGATGTCTCATAATTGAAGATTTGTGGCATTAAGATAATCAATTGGATGATTTATCTTGAAGCGAATTGACATTACTATATATTCTCATAATTAGCCGACAATTAATTAGTATTAGATATGTATATTTATCAATTGAAGTAATTAAATACAGCAATTCTTATGTCCAATAAAATCCATCAAAGACCGCCAGCTTCTTCTGAAAAAGTAAAGCTCAAAGCGCCTGCTAAAAAAGGGGTGGGCTTAAAAGCGATAAAGTCTTCAGTCGATCATATGCGTAAATGGATGGATGCACCTGATGCCTTGAAAGCCTCTTTGAAAATGAATCAAAAAGGAGGCTTCGATTGCCCGGGTTGTGCTTGGCCAGATCCTGATGATGAAAGATCAAAGTTGGGCGAATATTGCGAAAATGGAATCAAAGCATTAGCAGAAGAACGCACAAAATTTAAAGCTGACCCAATATTTTGGAGTAAACATACTATTCCTGAATTATCCAATTGGTCAGATTTTAAATTAGGAAAATCTGGAAGAATAACACACCCAATGTATCTCAAAGAAGGTGCGGATAAATATGAAGAGATTAGTTGGGATGACGCATTTGCAAAAATTGGCAAGAAGCTCAAGTCATTGAATGATCCTAACGAAGCCATATTTTATACTTCTGGAAGAACGAGTAACGAAGCGGCTTTTTTGTATGGATTATTTGCTAGGATGTATGGCACTAATAATTTACCTGATTGTTCTAATATGTGTCATGAAAGCAGTGGAAAAGGATTAAGTGAAACGGTGGGAATAGGTAAAGGATCAGTAACTTTAGAAGATTTGCATGAAGCAGAAGTGATTATGATCATGGGACAAAATCCTGGAACTAATCATCCGAGAATGCTTAATGCTCTCGAAACTTGTAAAGCAAATGGCGGTAAAATAATTGCAGTCAATCCGCTCAGAGAAACAGGACTAATCCATTATACTAATCCACAAAAGCCATTACGAATTTTATCTGGTGGAGTCAACCTTGCAGATATATATCATCAAGTAAGAATTAATGGAGATGTAGCTTTATTAAAAGCCATAATAATTAAGTTGATTGAATTACATGATTCCAATGGTGATGTACTTGACGAAAGTTTTATCAAAGAGTTTACGGTAGGTTATAAAGCGTTTAAAAAATCTATGGAACAATATGACTTTGCTACTTGTGCGGCAGATGCTGGTCTAAGTGAAGCAGAAGTTATGAAAACGGTAGATTTATTGGCCAGCAATAAAAAGATAATTATCTGCTGGGCTATGGGACTTACACAACATGTCAATGGTGTAGATAATATCAAAGAGGTAGTCAACTTATTATTGATGAAAGGAGCTATCGGAAAACCGGGTGCAGGTACTTGTCCAGTGCGCGGACATAGTAATGTACAAGGTGATCGGACGATGGGTATTTGGGAAAAAATGCCAGATAGTTTTCATGAAAAATTGGGAAGCGCTTTTGGGTTTGTTTCTCCGAAAGAGCATGGATGTGATACCGTAGGCGCTATTAAGATGATGCAAGAAGGTAAGGCAAGATTATTTTTTGGAATGGGAGGAAACTTCCTTTCTGCTACACCTGATACAGATTTGACCGCTGAGGCATTACAAAATTGTGATCTGACAGTGCATGTTTCTACAAAGCCCAATCGATCGCATCTTATACATGGAAAAGAAGCTCTAATATTGCCATGTATAGGAAGATCAGAAATAGATATGCAAGTCTCAGGCTATCAGTTTGTGAGTGTAGAAAATTCAATGGGTGTAGTGCACAATAGCAAGGGTGTATTAGAGCCTTCATCGGATCATCTTTTGAGCGAACCAGAAATAATAGGACGCTTAGCGAAAGCTTCATTAAAGGATGAACAAAAGGGTTCTGCAGATTGGGATGCTATGATCGCTAATTACGATTTGATTAGAGATAAGATTGAAGAAGTTATTCCAGGATTTGATAATTATAATCAAAGAGTAAGAAATGGAAAGGGATTTTATTTGCCTAATCCAGCGAGAGATAGAAGATTTAGGGCAGGTGATGCAAAAGCACATTTCTCTGTAGTAGAATTGCCATTGAATGAATTAAATTCTAATGAATTCCACTTGATGACTGTCCGCTCTCATGATCAGTACAATACGACTATTTATGGATTGGATGATCGTTATAGAGGAATATCAGGAGATCGAAGAATTGTCATGATGTCTCAATCGGATATGAACAGATTGCAACTTAGGACAGATGATCGAGTGGATATTACGAGTTATTTCGAAGATGAAGAAAGATCAGTGTCGGCATTCAGGGTTGTACCATATGATATTCCTAGCCAATGCCTAGGGGCGTATTTTCCAGAGGCTAATCCTTTAGTACATATCAATAATTTTGCAAGAGGTAGTAGAACACCAGTAAGTAAATTAATAAGGGTGACAGTGAAGAAAGTAGAGGTGAATAGTATCAATTAAAGTTTATATGCACTCAATAATAAGAGCTATAGAATCAATTATCCAGTGGATAGGAGAGAAGAGCAGTTATATCAATATTCTACTCGTGGTCATCATATGCCTAGATGTATTTATGAGATATGCACTTAATGCAACTCAGACTTGGGTAATAGAATTGGAGTGGCATCTTTTTGCTTTAATATTTTTATTAGGAGCATCATACACCTTACAAGAAGATCAGCATGTAAGAGTCGATCTTTGGTATGGTGAAAGATCTGAAAAGACAAAAGCATGGATCAATCTTACAGGAACATTAATTTTTTTATTGCCATGGTGTTTGATATTAATTAATAGCTCCTATAATTACGCTACTAATAGTTGGATGATGAATGAAGGCTCGCCGAATCCCGGAGGATTGCCAGCACGCTATATCATTAAGTACGCGATTACATTAGGATTCGTTTTGTTGTTGTTGCAAGGAATAGCAGTAATCTATCGATGTGCTCAGACTATTTTTTCATCTCAATCTGTACAATCATAGATGGAAATAGTAGCGATCATATTATTTATAGTAATTTTTATTTTGATCCTTTTTGGGTATCCAGTTGCTTTTACCTTGGCTGGACTATCGATATTAACAGGTTATTTTTTGGTTCCTGATTTTTTGGATCTACTACCCTTAAGGATTATGGGTACGATGCAAAATTATGTCTTGCTAGCAGTTCCTTTATTCATATTTATGGGATTGATGCTTGAGAAATCGGGTCTAGCTGAAAATTTGCTCAATACCATGGCGATTCTCTTTGGTAAGGTAAAAGGAGGCTTGGCTATATCAGTTGTCGTTGTAGGCGCATTACTAGCTGCGAGCACTGGCATTGTCGGAGCTACAGTGATAACTATGGGCTTGATCAGTATTCCTACGATGCTAAAGCGAAACTATAAACCGGAATTGGCAGCTGGAGCCATAGCATCATCTGGTACATTAGGTCAGATTATTCCACCTTCGGTAGTCTTGGTTTTGTTAGGCAGTGTATTGAATGTATCAGTGGGTGATTTGTTTGCTGCAGCGATCGTACCCGGATTGATATTAGTCGTAGCTTATATTACCTACATAGCCATCTATGCGCAATTGTATCCGGAAAGTGCTCCTGCCATTTCAGCAGAAGAAATTGCAAAATTTAAATCTGAAGATTTTGGTAAAAAAGTAGTCAAGGCGTTTGTTTTGCCCATGTTGTTAATCGTTGCGGTTTTGGGTTCGATTTTCGCAGGTATCGCTTCACCTACAGAAGCCGCAGCAGTAGGTGCATTAGGAGCTATATTGTTGACTATGACGCAAGGACAATTTAGTATCGAAAAACTCACTGAGGTGTGTAAAGAGACCACGAAATTGACCAGTATGGTATTTATGATATTACTAGGAGCAACTACTTTTGCATTGGTGTTTAGAGGACTAGGAGGAGATGGTTATTTGGTAGACCTTATTGAACAATCAGCATTAAGTCCAATGATGTTTTTGTTTTTGGTGATGCTCGTAGTCTTTGTAGCCGGCTTCTTCATTGACTTTATAGAGATAATATTTATTATTGTACCAGTAGTAGCTCCGATATTTATAGCGATGGATATTGATTTGATTTGGATAGGGATATTATTAGCGCTTAATCTGCAGACTTCTTTCTTGACGCCACCGTTTGGATTTGCCTTATTCTATCTTAAAGGAGTAGCGCCGCCTGAATTAAAAACGTCGATGATTTACAAAGGCGTCATACCTTTTTTGGCAATCCAGCTACTCGTATTGATCTTAGTAGTTTTGTTCCCTGGATTAATAGGGATTACTTAGTCAACTACATATGGTATTAGCTGACATGCTATTTAAAAACTAATCCTTACCTTGTCCCCCATAATCGTAAAAAAGAAATATAATGCAGTATATCAAATACTTATTCGTACTTGCCTTATTCACAGTAGTAGCTTGTAATAATGCACCAGAAAGACCCGCAGCGATCTTAGATCCTAATTATGTTCCGCCTGCTGAGCCAGCAGCACCTTCTACGCCGGCTAAAGCGCCGGAACCAGCACAAAACGCTCTAGGAGTATGGCATTACACTTGTCCAAATGGACATGCTGGAGGTGGTGGATCAGCTACTGCTTGTACAGAATGTGGTACTACATTAGTACATAATAAAGAATATCATGATGGTCCTGCTTCTACAGTGACTCCTAATGCACCTATCAGTACTTCGACAGTCGTACCCGCAGGATCAGAAGGAATCAATGTAACTCCAGGTGCCGTACCTAATTTACCAAAACCAGCAGAACCAGCACAAAATGCTGCAGGTGTATGGCATTACACATGCAGTAACGGTTGTTCAGGTGGTGGTGGATCAGCGATTGCTTGTAGCTCTTGTGGAAGTACATTAGCACATAATAGCGCCTATCACCAATAAGGGTAGCAAACAATAATATATAAATGCCATTTTCGATCGCTTCGGAAATGGCATTTTTTATGAGATGCTATTTGGTTTGAGTAGTAATGTAATTTTTAAGGTTTTGTAGTAGTTCCGAAATTATTTTGCCGGTCTTAATAATAGTATTAAATCATTTCTTTACTATGATCATGTAGAATAATATCCATTAACTCTAGACCGTCAAGATAGACGTTGTCCATGTCGATAATATCAGTACTATGGTATTTTCTATATACAGCAAGATGGTTTCCTTTTCCTTCTACGGTGAAGTCTTTGAGATCTAACATCACTTCAGCAAATTGTATTGTAAGCATCATTTGCATAATATTAATATCAGATGCTTCAACAGAAAAACTATTATCAAAATCCTTATTAACGTCAGACCATTCGCTCGATGAAAATAGGTTCCCTAGTTTTCCAAAACTACTTTTGGGAGTAATTATGAAATAGGGTAGTTCCATATCTCCATTTTCGAAAAGATAAATAGTAGTTGTCTTTTTACCTAAATCATTATAGAAGTTAAGATCGAATATTTGAGTAAGGATATTTAGCATGTTCTCTTTACGATAGATCATACCTTTGATACCACGCTTCTTTCTATTTTGTTTGAAGATCTGCATGCTCAAAACATCAATAGGAAGTAATTCAGGATTATGTTTTCTCTTGAGACGAAAATCTTTACTTCTCGCAAAATGCTTAAAGGCTTCGATCCTTTTATTGCCGAAAATAATATCACTTATGTCTTCAAAAAATTCTAACATCAACAGTATTTATAAATAGAAAGTAAGTGAATATAAGTTTTCATATAATTCTATTCTAAAATAAGAACATAAATTATTGTAAAATAAATGTGACACCCTTAATAAGATAAAGGTGTCACATCTTCTAGAGTTACACTATAAATAGCCTAGGGTGCTACTTCAGTTTGTGTATCTAAATTCTCTTTTGGAATTACTTTGTTCATGTGATACCAGTCTACATTTCTACTCATATACATGACTAAAGCGAGTATAAAAAATAGACCTATAGATCCTGCTATTAAGGCATATTCTTCAAGCTGTAGAAGTACAAAAATGTAACTATAGATTAATATTAAGATTATGCCTAATATCCATAGCGATTTGCCATTTTTAAGTATCGATTTGCTATATGCAAGAATCAATGCAATGACGGAAGAAGTAGCAATCATATATGCCATATCAAATCCTAAATGTTCGCTTATAGATAAGAGCAAGTAATAGAAGATAGATAGACTTAATCCTATGAAAGTATATTGGACTGGATGTACTTTTTTGCGATACATGATCTCGAAGAAAAAGAAAGAAAGAAATGATAGACTAATAATTAGCAAAGCATATTTGGCACTACGCATATTTTGTTGATATTGATCTACAGGTTGGATGAGTTCTACACCAAACGATCTATTACTTCTGCCGACTTGATTTTGATCATCAGACCATAATGAGGGTACAGATCTACTATATTCTGAACTTTCCAATTAGCGCTAAAACCCTCGGCGGTGATTTCATGCTTCTCAGCAAGTACTTTACCAACGAAGCCCGGAGAATGCCAATTGGATACCATTGAGATCGAAGTATTTTTGGCAGTGGGATCAAAGTATAAGTGATAGTGCCCACGTAAATCTAGTTGTGTTTGAAACTCAGAAATGCCTTCATGATTTTCACTTAAATCTATATCTGTATGAATACCATCAATAACAGCCTTTTGGTATGGTGATCCAGGTGACATATCATAACTTGAGCCATTCCATGTGAGCTTAACATTAGCGTTGATTCCAGTTGGGTCAAATATGCCAACGATCAATTTAGCTTTTTGCCATTCGACGGTTTCTAATTCTTTTTGGGGTATTTCATCTAGGTCAAAAGAACCTTTGATACTCAAACCAGAAGTATAAAGTACTTCTTCATAAATACTTTTTTTTCTAATTTCTGAATCTACATCTGCATTGATATTAATATCTTTTGGGGCTAGGTAATACATATGATTAGTTACCCAGTCATTTTCTTCTTTGGCAGCTTTATGTAGGATAGAATATGGGACGGCTAGAATCGGACCACTTATAGTTTGTCTATTTCCCCAGCTACTTGCGATCTCATTTTGTACTTGATGTTTGGTTTGTTGACGTTCTTGTATTAATGATTGGACGAGCCCATTAGGTATAGTTAATATTCCCATTAATATTATAATAAACCCAGCTTTCCAATAGATAGAATTTTCTGAATTGATTAATTTTTTTCGAGGTGAGCGATTATGTTCCATGATAATAATTGAGTTTGATTATATCTCAAAGGAATCAAAGAATAGATCAGGAAAAATTGAAAACTATTAAGCGTAGGAATTGGAAGAGTAAACGTTAATCGAATACTTATTGAGAACTATATTTTAGTCACATCTCCTGTATAGGTCAAGACTTCACCATCTATTGTAGTAACTCTAAAAAGGTAAACATATACACCGTTGATTGCCATAGATGTATTTAAAGTACCATCCCAGCCGTAAGATGGATCATTAGGGGCAAAATTACGATTGCTAAATACCATATTACCCCAGCGGTCATATATGTACATCTCATTGACAATGTTCACGTTTTCATTAGCATATATGGTAAAGCGATCATTAATACCATCGCCATTACTAGCTGAGAAAATGTTAGGTATATAAATTTCAGTTAATTTTTTGACTCTAACGTGGACATCTAAAGTAGCAGTACAACCATTAATATTAGTGACGATCAATTCGTAAGTATCATGTACAAATTCTTGGATGATAGGGTTGAGGCAATCATCACAAGACAGGCCATCAGACGGTGACCATGAATAATCGATATGGTCGGTTGAAATCTCCTCTACCAGTATGTTTGATTGTCCATTAATTTCCAATACAATAGTATCAGGCGAGATCAATTTTATGGATGGAGTATCAGTCCATTCTTCCACGAGGATTGAATCTATATTAATACAACCAAAGTCATTCATGGCTTCTAGATAATACCATCCGCTTTCAGCGACTTCAAATTGCACATCATTGGTGATGGGTTCGATGGCATTACTCCATGCTACATTGCTTATGTTGTCATCAGATTCAAAATAAACGTTTGCTGTTAGATTATTACAAGTAATGCTATCCGCAATAAGCTCTAGCTGAGGAGGAGCAGAATAATCTTCTATGAAGAATGAGTAATTATTTACACAGCCATTTTCATCTTGTATTTCTAAGAAATATGTTCCTCCATTATTCACAGTAATCGAATCTACCGTACCTAGATTATTATTTTGCTCATCACTCCATAAAAACATTATTTCTGGATTAATTGTGGTGGCCGAAAGTAATGCGTTAGGATCGTTACAACTTACAAAAGAGTCTTGTGTAATGCTCGCTTCTGGAATAGTAATCAATGATATAATTTCTGCTGAAGCCGAGGTCATACATCCATTTTCGCCAACGGTACTAATGCTATAGGTTCCACCAATATCTACTGTGTTGGTGAGACTTGTATATACATCGTTATTGGGTGAAGTAATAATTGCCGAGGCCAGATTTTGCACTTCCGTTAAATTAAGATATGTAGTCGGATGGCTGCAGTCTAGTATTCCAAACTCGACATCAAAACTTGGAGCAATAGTGTCGATTTGAATTTCGATGATAGTATCCAGATCGCAAGATCCTTCAACTTCGATTTGTAAATTATACTGACCCGCCACGGAAGTGTTGGGATTGACATCATTGCTCATAAATGAATTTGGGTAAGTCCAAGTGACACTTTCGTATGTAGACAAAATGTCCAAATCCAAAATCACCGAGGAATTAGTACAATTAATTATTCCTGAGTTAAATGTATAAATAGGTGGATTACTCATATCTAAGACTTCAATGGAATCTGTAGTAACACAGCCAGATTCTACATTAACTGTACTAAGAATATAAATGCCAGCTTCACTAGTGGTAATGTCAGATGTAGTAGGATTAGATCCATCAGGTACATCCCAGTTGGAAATAGTACCATTAATAATAGTAGATTGGATCGTTGCAGATTGATTATCACAATCGATAGTGTCACTTATTAAATTGATCGTAGGATAATAAAAGCCTTCTTCCACATAAAAAGAATCCACGGAAGTACAGCCACTAAGGCTACGCACTTCTACTATATAATTTCCAGCATTACTTACAATCAATTCTTTACTGTTAGAGAGGTTGTCATCATCACTTGTATACCAATTATATGTAACTTCATTTTGATCGGAATCTACAGAAATGGTAGAAGATGTATTAGTACAATTTATAGTATCTAGCCCTTCCAAGGATATGATTGGAGAAGGCCCTAAAATGTCAAGGGTAAAGGTATCTCTACTTTGACAATAATTTAAAGTGTCAGTCAATAATACATCATAAACTCCAGAAGTACTTAGTGTAGGATTTAGAATACTAGGTACATCTTCTGGACCATTCCATTGAGCTATGGTATTTGTAGAATTGCTAGTATTTTCAAGACTTACGGATGGAATATCACAGGGCACAACGATATCCGAAATATTACTTTCCGGAGCGATAGTATCAATAAGTACGACTATCGAATCTCGAGTATAACAGCCATTAACATCAACAATCTCTAATCCGTAAACACCACTAGAATTAATGTCAATTGAAAGATCATTCGTTAAAAAAGATCCATTGAAATCCCATTCTACAATGCCAGGCATTTGATATATTACACTTGGGGTAATAGTGAATTCTGTCTCTTCACAATTTAGAATTAGTGAATCTGAATCAAAAGATATGATTGGAATGTCACCATCTATATTTACCATCGCTTGAGTGGTATCGATACATCCATTCAAAGTGTCGGTAGCGACTAAAGTATATAATCCTTCGACATTTACATTTAATGTATCTCCGCTGCCCACAAATTCGGTATTCAAGTACCATGAATAATCTAAACTATCCGGATCTTCCGGCGCCACCAAAATGCGATCTTCAATAGGTGTATTACATAATATGGTTAGGTCTGAGATGTCAGCAATACTCGGAGGTATGGTATCGATAAATAATTCTTTACTACTACTTACTTGACATAATACGTCTTGATAGTTAATTATGGTATTCACTCGATACAGACCTGGTTGTGTGGCTATAATTATTTCATCTTGCGAAGTACCGTTTGGAGTAAGCCAAAAGAAATCGACATCTTGAATAGGGTAGTTTACATCCAAGGCTACGGTAAGAATAATTGTATCTGTATCACAAGTAAAAGTTTCTAATCCCACAATTTCAATTGTTGGAGTAATAACTTTTAGATCTAATACAATCGTACTATCACAACCTAATTCTGTCAAAGTGTTTATAGTGTATATTCCCTCTTCGAAGAATATTTCACCATCTACTTCAAATACTTCATCTTGACAAATATATTTTTCTAATTCATAAGGTATGGATTCTGGGGCTACAAAAAGTCGAGTATGTATTTGATGAATACAACCATTCACTTCTGTTTCCTCGCGAATATAAAATCCCTCTTCAGTCCATCCATTGTATGATTCTCCTTCGCAGATAGTTACTTCTTCGTAAGCAACAGTTGCAGGCGTATATTCTACACCTAAAGGACATATCACGTGATTATTATTTAATGCTCCAGTAGAAGCGGTATAGCCCCAATACGCCAAATTGTTACCACCAAAACAATTATTGATAATGTCATAGGAACCGCTCAACATAAGTTCACCATCAAAGTACAACTCATATAAATTACCGGCTGGATTCCAATCAAATAATATAGTATGATCTTGACCGTCTTCAATATTGGGGAACAATATTTCAGGACCATCTATGGAGGCAGGATGTGTCATATTCCCATTGACATTGAATGAGACATGATCAAAAAATGGATCTGCGTAAACTCCTCCATTCTGATAAGTATCAAATTCGAATATGGCAGAATTAGGCATTCCTTCGGCTCCAATTCCCGCTCCAGTTCCACCACAATAATCTGGTCCATTAGATTGATAAACGAGACAGATACCATCTGCTCCATTAAAACTATTATCACCAAAATTGGCAATCATTTCGTGAGTGAATGGTTGACTAAAATCTACTTCTAATTGGTACCAAGCGCATCCATGTTGCCCATCTTGTTCTGGCGTAAGCTCGATACAGTCACCGATTATAGAAGCGTCATCAAATACTTCAAAACTTAAAAGAGTAGGGACATCGGTACCTAAGAATAAACCAAAAGTACCATTGGCTCCTCCATCTTCCGACCATACTCTTACGAGATATTCTTCACCTGGATTTAGATCAGTAATAAGTAATTCAGGACTGGCACTTTGATTACAATTATTGTCAATAACATTATACATGAGTAAGGGGTCTGTACAGTCACCAGAGTAGATAGCTAAGGCAGGATTAGTCATGCTACCTGATTGTATGAGTAGTGAGACTTCACTCGATGGCATTGTAAAACTAAACCATATATCACTACCTATATAACCACCTAATGGCGGAGCATCAATTCCAGAATCTGTGTTACCGAAATTATCATACACTAAAAAGTCATTACTTGAAGTAGATAGGTTGGTAGCCAGACAAGGATCATTGCCTCCTCTTAACGTAAAACTAATTACGCAAAAAATGGCAATAAAATAAATCTTGGCTTTAATCAAACTTTGTATTTCTCTTAGTGAGTATTCGTTTATATAATTTTATTGTTCTCTTAAAAGTTCTATTAATTCTGAGTAAAAATCTTCTTCACCATATTACCAATAGAGGTTTCAATATAGACTAAGTACATACCCGATTTTAAATCCTTAGTATCCATAGTGAGTATTTTTTTACCCAAGCTATGGTTAGGTTTCAAGGTGATTAGCTGTCGACCACTCATATCAGTTAGTTTTAGAGTAATCTCGATGGACTCCTTTAGATCCAAAGTAATATTGATTTGCTCAGACGCAGGATTAGGCCCTAAAGTAATTATCAATACTTCTTCGGAAATATCATTTACATCAGTAGACAATATGGTAATTACACTTTCTGTAGAACACCCATTTTCATCCACTACTATAATGTTATAATCTCCATTGGATAATCCATTGAAGGTGGATTCAGTTTGAAAATCTCCATCATTTATTGAATAAGAATACGCACCTGTACCACCACTCGCTATTATAGTGATGGAGCCATTTCCAGAGCCATCATCATTGATAATGTCTACATCATCAATTTCAAGAAGTGGAGGTTCGGGAATCGTTACGGTTACTTCTTCCATACATTGATTAGCGTCTACCAAGGTAAGAGGATAGGTTCCTCCTTCGGCCTCGTTTATTTCTACAGGATCATTATTTGCGATATCCAAACTGTCACCATCTTCGTCTAAAATTAGGTATGGCGCAGTCCCACCTAATAGAGAGAAAGATATAAAGGCTTCTCCTCCATTACAAGGGGCAGGTATAAGTTCATTAATCACAAGTTCTAATGGATCGGGTTCGGTTACGATCAAAGTATAGTTAGTGGTACATCCATTGACATCAGAAATAAACAATTCTTCCTGTAATGGTTCGCCTTCGTCGAATTCTTGTATTTCATTATTTGGAATATCAAATACATCGCCATCTGTAGTAGTAAGTGTATAAGGTGCCATTCCCCCTTCTAAATGAAACCCAAAAGTGGCATCTCCAGCACCATTACAACTGACATTGGTCAAATAGTCTACTACGAATTCTAAAGTAGTCAAAGTATTAATGGTTACCGAAGTATCAATTGAACATCCATTTGCATCAGAAATGCCTATATCAATTATACTAGCTTCTAATTGGTCAAATGTAACTGTGTCTGTGCTTTCAACGCTTATTTCCAAACCATCCGAAACTAATAGATATGGCGCTGTACCACCTTCAACGTGAAAGGCTAATGCTCCATCTAAAACTCCTGTACAAGTTGCATCTGTCAGGCTATCCAAAGTGAATATAAGTTCTGTAGGTTCTAATATTTCAAAGGGTAATAGAAACGAACATCCAGCAGCATCCGTAATCTCGATAGAATAATCTCCTCCAGCGAGTCCTTCAAATTCGCCACTAGATTGACTCTCACCTGCATTAAGTGCATACATATAATCGCCTGCGCCCTCCATCCCAATTACTGCTATAGAGCCATTGGCGGCACCTGTACAACTTACATTACTCATTGCCAATGTAGCACCGGAGAGTGTAGTGTCTTCTAATATAGTAACTTCTATTTCTACAGAACATCCAGTATCGTCTGTGGCTCTTGCGGTATATACTCCACTAGACAATCCAGTAAATGCACCTGTTGTATTGGTCATGCCATCTATCGTGTAAAATATTGTTCCAGTGCCATCTTCGACAAGTAAGGATATGGTGCCTGATGCTACTCCATTACATCCTGCTTCAGTTTGATCTACAACCATCAAAGTAAAGGTTGCTGCCGGAGCAGTAATGGTGATGGAAATAGTATCTGTACAACCCGTAATATCTTCCACTTCAATCTCATAATCTCCAGGAAGTAATCCGCTAAATTCCCCAGTGATATTAGAAGATCCGTCAAGATTATATAAGTATGGAGATTCTCCTCCAGAAGCGGCTAACGTAACTGATCCATTGGCGGCATCCGCACAACTTGCTTCTTCGATCGATACAATTTCAATATCTATCATTGGGCCAGGTTGTAATATTATTTCATCGATCACATTACATCCATTACTATCTTCGATCACCACTCCATAGATTCCGCTATCGAGATTCGTTTGATCTTCTGAAGTTGGATTTACACCTTCTCCAGTCCAAGTAAATGTATAAGGACCGTCATCAGGATCTAAGGTCAGGTCGATAAAACCATTCATACTATTATGACAAATTGGTCCATTTGCATCCACACTGTAGCTAATACCGCCACCCATTTCTATGGTAAATGATATCTCTTGTATGCAACCTCCAGCATCTGTTGCCGTAGCAGAATATGTACCTGCCGCTAAATCGGCAAATGATCCACTCATCTGCGAAGCACCACCATCTATCGAGTACGTATATCCTCCTACACCACCTGTCGCTAACATATTCACACTTCCATCATCTTGTCCACAATTGGTATCAGAAGTATCAAGAATCAAAAATGTAAAAGGATCCGAAATGCCAATAGAAAAATCTAAAGTATTAGTGCATCCAGAATCATCTTGAACCGTTACGGTATAATCATCAGAACTCAAATCGTTGAAGGTACTTGGCATTTGAAAATTCATACCATCTATAGAATAAGTATAATTTCCTTGACCACCAGAAGCAGAGAAAGTAATGCTTCCATTATTGGCTTCTTCACAGCTAGCATCCATTTGAGAAGTAATATCAATATCAATTTCTCCTGGACTACCGACAGTAACAGATAGATCTAATACGCATCCATTATCATCAGTTACTACTACTAAATAATCTCCGGGCATTAGATTATCAAAAATGCCACTACCTTGACTTGGTCCACCACTTAAGGCATAAGTATATGGTCCAGTACCTCCACTGCCTTCTACTTCAAATGATCCATCTATTGAATTGGGACAAGAAGCATCAGTCGTATTTATCAATGATAAATCCAAAGCGGGTGGATCTACCAATGTGAAATCATCGAATGCCGTATCATTTTGACCATCAAAGACAGTTATGGTATAAGTGCCGGCAGCTAGATTTTCAAAGAGACCATTATCTTGGCTGCCACCACCTGAGATCTGGTAGGTATAAGGCGCTACACCTCCTAATCCTGTTACTTCTATCGTTCCATCAAAACTTCCAAGGCAAAGAGGATCAGACTGCGATACCAAAGCTAATTCAACTCCGGATGTAGGTATGCATGTAATCGTCACGTTACCGTCTACATTAGCGCCGCCGCCATTGGCTCCTGCATTAGTAGTCAATGTGATACTACTATATAATGTAGTAATGTAGGAGTCTCCTCCCATACCGCCATAATTACCTGATGCACCTGTAGCGCCATCACCGCCTTGGTATCCACCACCACCGCCACCGACAGTCCCTGATCCACCAGCTCCTCCACCAAATCCATTTCCTCCAGGACCAGCTACTACTCCTTGTGTACCACCGGCACCTTGGGCCGTGAGTGTTCCAGCGCCTCCACCTGTTCCTCCAACTCCATCTTGACCATCTTCATTGAATCCGCCACCGCCAGACGTACCTGGTCCGGCACCGCCACCTGCAGTACTATTAGTAGAAGCGCCTGCGCCAAATCCTACTTCGAGTTGTCCGCCGCCGCCACCTGCAGCAGCAGCTATTAGTACATCACTTCCATTAATGATTACGGCAGTACCTCCGCCACCTCCGCCACCGCCAGGACTTCCAAGGGCATCTGATCCTGATTCACCAACAATAATAAATAGCTCGTCTCCACCATTTACGATGAAACTAGCACCCATAGTAGCTCCCTCGCCACCATCAGATTGCGGATTGCCACTCCAAATGAAATCACCACCATCTCCCCCTCGTGCTTCTATTTCTATCAAAAAGGACTCACTGCTTGCTCCAGGTACGATATAAGTGTATTCTCCAGGATCTGCATATGATTGTTCGCTAAAGCATTGCGCACTTAATTGATGATTCAGGAATAGTGAAGTAATTGCTGTGAGTAGTGTGGTTAGGTATCTCATTTCTTATTAAAATTCTAGTTGTAGGTTAATATACGAAATAAAGCTTTCCTTCAATAATTGATATGGATTATGTGATGAAATTGGAAATCTCCTTGCAATTACGACTACTTAATCGTAATATTGCAATAAAGCATTAATAGCTATGGGAATTACTAAAACTGAAATGTTTACAAAAGAGCAAAATCACTTAGCCAGTGTGGCGAAAGTGTTAGGACATCCAGCCAGAATTGCGATTTTAGAGCAGATACTAAAAACGAAAGGATGTATTTGTGGTGATCTAGTAAATGAGATCGGTCTTGCGCAACCTACAATTTCTCAGCATCTAAGAGAGTTGAAAAATGTAGGTCTCATCAAAGGGAATATTGAGGGTACCAAAGTTTGTTATTGTATCAATACTGAAGTATGGTCCGAAATTCAGTTACTCATGTCAGAGTTTTTTTCCTCATTAATTATCGAAGATGATAGTTGTTGCTAATCTAATGCGAAGTACATTATTATAACCATATAAATGATATTAATATGAAATTACAAGAAGTAAAAACACAGTTAGAAACTGCTGAAATGGTGAACTTTAGGCTTCCTAATGGAGCATATGTCGAGGCACATTTTCACGTGACCGAAGTAGGAGAGATCACAAAGCATTTTATTGATTGCGGAGGAAAAGAGCGGATAGAGAAAAAAGTATCTTTTCAACTTTGGTCTGCTAATGATTATGATCATAGAATCCATCCTGAGAAACTCTTAAAAATTATCAATCTATCTCAAGATAAATTAGGCATTGGAAATCATGAAGTCGAAATAGAATATCAAGGGAGTGATAGCATTCAAAAATATGGGCTAGAATATGATGGTAAAGATTTTATGCTCACTAGTAAAGAGACTACTTGTTTAGCTAAGGACTCTTGTGGAGTGGATGAAAAAGTTAAACTTGATCTCTCTAATCTTACGGCTGCTACTCCTAGCGCTTGTACTCCAGGTGGAGGATGTTGTTAATCATCAAATTATCGTAATGAAAGAAAAATTATTACCGAAACTTCAGTCTTTTTTTGATGATTTAGACACCACAAAGATCACAAGGGATAGAATAAAAATTCTGCAATTCCTGATTGATTATGCAAAAGAGAAATGGAAAAATGATCAACCTCTGATTCTTAATTTTGTCTGCACCCATAACTCACGTCGAAGTCAAATTTCGCAGATTATGGCAAAGGTAGCATCTTACCATTATGGTATTGAGACTATCTGTTATTCTGGTGGCACAGAAGTCACGGCTTTTCATCCAAATGCAATAGCTGCTATAACAAGAACAGGTATAGAGATACATGCTTTAGGAGAAGTCAATCCAATTCAATTTGTAAGATTTTCTGAATATCACATGCCTTTAAGTTGTTTCTCTAAAACATATGATGATACTTACAATCAAGCCAAGGAATTTGCCGCGGTGATGACTTGTGCTCATGCTGATGAAAATTGTCCAGTAATTTTAAATGCTAAGAGAATTCCAATTAGGTATGAAGATCCTAAAAGATCTGATGGTACTCAGGAGATGTCTACAGTGTATGATGAGACAGTAAAAGAGATCGCTGCCGAGATGAAATACGTTTTTCAAATGATTGGAAATGAATAAGTATATAGCAGAATTAATAGGCACCTTTGCTCTTGTATTTTGCGGTACAGGAGCCATTATAATCGATGGAGTGAGTAATGGTGCATTAGGAAATATTGGTATTGCGATTACTTTTGGATTGATAGTCATGGCTATGATTGCAGCAGTAGGTCGTGTTTCAGGTGCGCATTTTAATCCTGCAGTTACAATAGGATTTTGGATAGCTAAAAGATTCGATTCAAAAGAGGTGCTTCCTTATGTAATTGCACAAGGTATCGGTGCTTTTTTAGCAAGTGGAATATTGCGATTTCTTTTTCCAGACGCTCTGACATTAGGAGAGACTCTACCTGCAGGATCATGGATGCAAACATTTGTTTTAGAAATTATCTTAACTTTCTTTTTGATGTTTGTGATTATTAATGTTGCTACTGGATCCAAAGAACAAGGAATAATCGCAAGTATTGCTATTGGCGTTACCGTACTTTTGGAAGCATTATTTGCTGGACCTATTACAGGGGCTTCTATGAATCCTATAAGATCGATTGCACCCGCAATAGTGAATTTAAATTTTGAATACCTTTGGATATATATTGCTGCGCCGATTATTGGCGCGATGCTATCGATCGGTGCTTGGAGACTCATCCACCCTGAAGAAAATTAGTATTTATACGGTCTGTTCAAAATAGCCAATCCTTCTTATTGATAGATTTTCAAAAAACATTGTAAATTAGGGTCACACTAATCCCTTTATTTTACACATTGATACAAGAATCCCACGATATCATTATTATGCTTGATCGTATTAGGTCAGGTAAAGAAGGTAGAGATGCTGTAATAAGTGAATTGTATTATGACCAATCTTTGATCAATCGAATCCATGGTGTACTTCACAAATATGGAGGTAAGAAAGAAGATTTTCAAGATGTGTTCAATACTTCTTTGATGCAATTTATCAAAAGTACAGTGCGTAATAAGGAGCTTAAATTCACATCAGATATTCATTCATATATTTGCGGAATTGCTAAATACGTTTGGTTGGGCGAATTGAAAAAGAGAGGAAAATATCTTACCGATAATATTGATGACCAATACGATTTGGCTGATGATTTTACACCTGAATCTTTGTTAATCAATCACTCTAAGAAAGAGATCATTGCTAATTTATTAAAAAGATTAGGACGAAATTGTAAAGAAGTGCTGATGTATTGGGCCAATGGATATAAAATGTCAGAGATTGCTGAGTTGATGAATTATAAAAGTGAAGGGATGGTGAGAAAGAAAAAGCATAACTGCTTTAAAGAATTATTATTAATGCTTGAACAGAATCCGGATTTAAAAATGATATTAAAGTAATATGGATTATTACGAATATATAGACGATTATATATCTGGTAAGCTTAGTGATGAACTTAAGCTGGACTTTGAGAATGCGATGAAATTGGATGATTCATTAAAATTGGCAGTAGAGAATTACGATGAAGCAAAATCCATTTCCGAAGGCTTATTGGAAATTGATATCATGGGTACGATTGATAAATTGAGTTCTGAAAAAAATCTACAAAAGCAAGAAGAATTACCTACATCTAAAGCATCCATTTTCACCATGCGAAGAATCATGGCTGCAGCAAGTATTATCGGTCTGATTGCAATTGCGACTTGGTGGTTAGGTAATAACGATAAACTTCAAGAAGAGCTTTGGACCAAAAATTATGTTCAAATTATAGATCCAGATGCTGTGAAGTCTGGAGATGGGGTAGAGGGCAAAGATCCTTTAGCTACGGTCAAACATTATTATGCTCGTAACTATAATGAAGAATGTATAGAAGCAGTGGACCAACTCATCCAAAATACTGATAATAGGGATACATTGAGTTTAGCTTATTTATATCTCGGAGATACTTACTTGAAGAGGAGTTACCATCAAGGAACAAACCAATGGAAGGAAGCCATTGCTGCATTTGAAAAATCGAATGAGAAAGATGCCATTAAAAGAAAGCAATGGGCTATTGATTTGTCTTCGTACTAGGTGGCACTTCGCTTTTGATATCTAATACGTTCATAGTACAGCTATATTGATCTCCAATAGTCAATACAAATTCTTGTTTCGTCTTGGTACCGTCTGCATAAGAGGCAGATTCCCAATTAGGCATATCGCATACAGTCTTTAAAATCAACGCATCTGATTCTTCATTCTTACTGTTTTGTGCTATGTGAGCATCTACCACTCTACCTTCCTCGTCAATAATGAATTTCACGGCAGCGACTTGATATTGAGGAACATCTTCTGAAGTCACTTTCTTTAAGATATTGGTACTTATATAATGATCCAAATCTTTTTTCCCTGCCGCATACCTAGCTTCTATTTCTGGATCTATTCTAAAGGAAAAGTCCATTTCCGCTACAGGGTTATTAGAAAAGTTATTTTCTGGTAGATAATGTACTACGACTTCTATATCGGTTTCCTTATCAGCAGATTGGATGAGAGCTTTTTGCGATGTGCTGATAGTAGCATCTTTACTTTTGATCGTTTGTCTTTTACCATTGACAATGGCAGTAGTGATCACCGACTTATACTCTTTCACCCAATCGGCTTTATAGTAATGATTGAGATCCGACAAGACCTTCGCCTGCTCAAGCTGCTTTGTGGAAATAGAAACATATTTCTGGACTCTATTGATTTGATAACCAAAATCAGAAGTTTCGTTCGTTTGTCCGACTAGATTTTGATTGTTAACTAGAATAAGACTCAAGATGGCAACAAGTATATAAGTAATTCGAATGTAACTGTTCATATGATTCTTTTTATTTTGAATCTAAGATAGATGCAGTGGTAATATTTGTCAATTGGCAAATGTAAAAGAATGTAAAGAAAGCTTAAAACCTTCATTTACTATTGATCTACCTTGTAGAAATCTTCATTTACGATGCTAAATATACCTATTCCATTTTCGATGTTACTAAATATTTGAACTGGTGAAGCGAATGGATTGTCATCTTGGTTTACTTGTTCTCTTGCTGTTTTATTAAATAAATAATGTGCCTCAGAGGTGACTCTCCATAAGACATACATATCGTCTATTGCTTGAGTATTGAATTTTCTTATTACTAAAGGGAATTTCTTAAGCTCACCATCAAATGACAGATCGTTGATAATCAAATTGGAATAGGCAAGGCCTTGTTGCCCGCCTGGATCATAGGTTTCTGTAAATTCTTCTTCATAAAAAGTATTGCTTCCGTTGGTATTGATTCTAGAAACGTTTACCTCGTAAAAATTTTCCTGATTTGGTGGATCCTGAAATTCAATTTCTACTTCGCTGTTAGAATCTCCTGGATCCAAAGATGCCCCATCTTCCTCAAACTTTTGTCGAAGTAGGGGGATATCGTTTGGTACTGTGGCAGTACCAATTGCTTTTTCAAATCCGTCAGCTACGACCTCTAATCTATAAGTCGCCCCTTTTTGGTAAGTAATACTTCCTTCCGGTAGAAAGTAGTTATAACTAAAATTTGAACTAGAACCAGTTTCCTCTAATTGGGCTACTAATTGATCTCCTTTCCATAAAGTGACCTCAGCACCAGAGACAGATTCGTTAGAGCTAATATCTTCCAATAGTCCTACGGATTTAGTCAAGAATACATTAAGATCCATGCCATTTGTGGATCCATATGCTTGAACTACCAATCTATCTATATGCTCAGGAGGTTCTATTTCTAATGTAGTAGTAAAAGCATCTTCACAGCTACAAATTGTTAACGCTAATACAAATATTTGAACATATATAAGATATAAATTTTTCATGTGTATTAAAATTTAAAACTGTACGTGATGTAAGGAATAATGGGGAATAGACTGGCTTGTTTTAATTGACGTGAACGTGTCTGAGTTGCTTGGTCAAAATCTGAATCAGTAAAGATGAAGAAAGGATTTTTACGGTTGTAAGCATTGTAAGCACCAAAAGACCAAACACTGTCCCAATTTTTTTTCTTCCTTGTATACGTAATGCCTAAGTCCATTCGATGATAGGCATTCATTCTAAAATTATTTCTACTGTCGTAATAACTAAAAGAACCATTAGCATTAAAATTACCACTGTCATACAAGCCTCTAAAATTAGAATTTCCTAAAGTCACCGCATTTCCTGTACCATATACCCAAGTTCCAGCAAAGCTAAATCTATCAGATATTTTGTACGTTGCGACTACAGATATATCATGTCTTCTATCGTAAGTATAGGGAAATTCCTCTCCAAAATTGAGATCATCAAATTGTCTATCACTCTTAGACCAAGTATACCCAATCCATCCACTAAGCCTTCCTTTCTTCTTTTGAATAAATGCTTCTATTCCATATGCATCACCTCTTCCAGTTACGATTCTATCTTGCCAATCACCAAATTCAAATAATCCAGAACCGTCTTGATACGCAATAAGATTATCCATCTTTTTATAGTACCCTTCAAGGCTCACTTCATACGTATCATTCAAAGTTTTGGCTAATCCTGCAGCCGCTTGCCATGAGGTTTGTGGTTTTACTTTGGCGGTACTTGGCAGCCAAAGATCTGTAGGTAATCCTATACCTTCATTAGATAGTAAGTGAACAAATTGGTTCATCGTAGCGAAAGATCCTTTAATGGCAATGCCATTATTCATGAGATATCTTGCGCTTACTCGTGGTTGAATTGAAAAGTATTTTTCTTCTTGTACTAAGAATGCAGAGGTATGAATTCCTGCATTCATTTTAAAACCTTCAAACAATTGCATATCATCTTCAAAGTAAGCTGATATTTCTTGGGCTTCTACTTTATCTTGACTCACCGTAGTAGAAAAATTCGTAATATCTGGATCAGTAAGTCCAAGTTCGAATGTTCCAGGATTAAATTTGTGATTAATTCCATTGATTCCAAATCGAATAAAATGATCTGGATTAGGTAAGTAGTCAAAATCAAGTTTGAGCGCAAAATCACGAATCCCAGAATCATACTCTAATCTAAATTCTTCGTTTTGCGATGGGTCATTGTATTCTTCTCCGAAACGTGAGAGTACATCAAATTCGTAATTACTGTAAGTAGCCGTTAAGTTTCCAAAAAGCTTAGGAGTGATCAAGTGATTCCATCTAATAGCAGTGGTAACATTTCCCCATCCTAATCCAAACTCCAATACATCAGATGGCTCCTCATCGATTTCTTTACTATCAAAATAGAACTTATCTTTTCCAGTATAAGTACTAATATATAATCGGTCTTTATCCGAAAATTTATGATTAATCTTTGCATTGAGATCATAAAAATAATATCCAGTGCCACCTTCTTGTCCATCTTCTTCAAATCCAGATTGTATGAATGGCTTCGCCAATAAATCGATATAGGTTCTTCTTCCAGAAACGATGAATGATGTGTTTTCAGAAATAGGCCCTTCCAAAGTAAGTTTAGAAGCGACTATACCTATCGATCCTTCTCCATGAAATTCTTTTTTATTTCCTTCCTTCATATTGATTTCTAATACTGAAGAAAGCCTTCCTCCATATCTCGCAGGAAAACCACCTTTGATCAGTTTAACATCTTTGATCGCATCGGCATTAAATACTGAGAAAAAACCAAAAAGATGGTTGGCATTATAGACAGGGACACCATCCAAAAGAATTAGATTTTGATCAGGTGATCCACCTCTTACATATAGTCCGCTTGACCCTTCTCCTCCTGATTGTACTCCAGGAAGTAATTGTAAGGCTTTTATAACATCGACTTCTCCTAGCAAAGCCGGTATCTTTTTAATTTGTTCGATAGGTACTTCGACAGTACTCATTTGCGTTCGCTCTTCGATCCTTCCTTCAGAAGCTTTGTCTGCCTTGATTACAATTTCATCAATTTCGACTGTAGAAGGTAATGGGAAATTGATAGTAGTATCTTTAGCTAAAGTAAAGGCAGTATTGATGTCAGTGTATCCAATATATGATGCCCTCAATTTAACTTCTCCAGCCGGCAAAGTGATACTGTAGAAGCCAAAGGTGTTAGTCACTGTTCCAGAGCTACTTTCAAAATCATACAGATTAGCTGAAATCAGCATTTCCTCAGAAGAGGCGTCAGAGATATAACCTGATATGGTATACGTCTGCGCGTATAGGTTTCCAGAGACTAAGTACAATATTGCCGCAATCAGCAATCTATTGAATAGGTTAGACATATTAGTCGAAGTATTGATATAGTGTTAAGGTATAAATAGAACGCGAATAGATACCATATTGTCGCGATGTTTTTGATAATGTTAACGGAGCGATAGGATTTTGATAAAGGGTATCTATCGTCAAAAGTAAAGACTTCTTTTGTATAAGCAGGGTTGGTATAAACAGCCTCCTATTATTGAAAGTAATCATTGAGATCCAACTCCCTGACTTCTCCAGCTTGTAAGTCTGAAATTGTAAGATCACCTATTCGATACCTCACTAAGCGGAGCGTAGGAAAACCCACTGCAGCAGTCATCTTTCTGATTTGACGATTTTTACCTTCGATTATAGTGATCGAGACCCAAGTGGATGGTCCATGTCGATCATCCCTAATGGGTTTTCCTCTCAATGGCAATGTCGGAGTGGGCATTATTCTAAATGCCTTGCTTGGACGCGTTCGGTAAATCTCCTTTTCGACCATGATATCTACTCCGTTTCTCAGTTGCTCAAGAGCTTCTTCCGTAATTTCTCCATCTACCTGAACGAAATATTCCTTTTCGACTTTTTTACTTCTTACTTTTTCACTCATTTTACCATCGGTAGTAAGTAATAGTAATCCTTCAGAAGGTTTGTCTAATCTTCCTATTGACATAGTACCGTCAGGGAAATCATGAAGCGATCCTAGAAGTAATTTCTTTTTATTTCCAGCCAGTATAAATTGGCTGTGATAACCCCAAGGCTTAAATAATAGAAAGTGTCGATGTGGATTCAATAGATTATTCTTCTTCGTCAACTGATGTGGTATCTCTAAATTTTACTTGTAACCCATGAATGAAATTTCGCAATATCTGATCTTTGCATTGGCGATATTGTCTTTGACTTGGTTTTCGAAAAAAGGCGTTAATCTCATGTTTGCTCACTCTTAAGTCTACCAATTTTAGAATATCAACTATATCCTCATCAGTCAGTTGGAGAGCGATTTTTAATTTTCGGAGAATAAGATTATTATTTAAAGTTTTCTCTGGTTTAGGTTGTTCTCCTTCACGCTTACCTCTTTTTAGATTGATAAATCCATTGAGAAATATAGCCAAGTATTTATCATAAATGCCTACATGATCTTCATGGTCTTCTTTTTTGAGCCAATTACTGATCTCTTCTCTACTGGCTTCATAATCTGCCAACGCGAATATTTTCATCATCTTCTTGTCATTGAAGTCAAAAGCATATCTTAATCGACGGAGTATATCGTTATTGGTCATGTATTTTAATATTGCATTACAAGAGTGAGTAAATCGGCCGCAAATTACGTCAAGTAGTTCTTATTTTATCATCTCTATTTATTATTCTTATTTAATAAGAAACTTGATATGTATCAAAGGTATCATAGACTTTACTTAAGTAATAGTCGTAATCTTCGATGGTCTTTGTCTTTTTTAATTTTTTGATTTCTTTTTTGGCCTTAGGCATTACTGTTTCAAAGTATTCCCAATAGCTTACCATTTTTCTGATGATAGCTTTATCGCCAGTAAGCTTCTCTTCAAATTGACGAAATAGCATATCGTGAAAATCACTAAATATTTCAATCCTATCTTCAGGATATTCAGTTGTATTTTCTTTAATCATAAAGGGTAACCAAGGGTCGGCTATCAATCCTCTTCCAATCATCCAATGATCAATCATCGGAAAGCGTTCCGCTACGGATCTAAATGAATCCACTGAGGTAATATCACCATTATAATAAAGCTTATGATTTGTGTGATCTAGGCATTTTGCAAATCCATCCCAATCTACACCTCCTACATATAATTGCTTACCTATTCTAGCGTGTATTCCTATGTTCTTTAATGGATATTTATTTAGGACATTAAATGCTCTTAATATTTCGGTAGGCTCGTCATATCCCAGTCGCATTTTCATGGACATAGTGATATCTGTTTCACTATGTATTCGTTCAAGGATATGATCTATTTTTTCAGGATTAGCAATCAATCCTGATCCTAGGCCTCGATTGGTTACCATCGGATAAGGGCAACCTAAATTCCAATTTAATTCTTGATATCCTAATGATTGTACATATTCAATAACAAACAATATCTCATCGGCATTGCAAGTCATTACTTGCGGAGTTACATTTAGACCTCGATTATTTTTATGTTGCAAATCTCTTTGATAGACTGCCTTAATTTCCATCTTGCCATTAAGTCTGATATACGGAGCGTAATAGACATCAATACCTTCAAAATATTTGTGAAAAGCATTTCGGAATCTGAAATCAGTAAAACCTTGGAGTGGTGAAGAAATAAGCGTATGCTTCATATGGTAAAGGTAGTGCATCAATCGACTCCTCACAAACTTATCGCAAAATCCTATACATTAGTATGAAAACTGATGGACATATCCCATGTAAAATTGACCTGGATTTAGATTCACTTTACTATTGGAGCGTCATATTGATGTGAAAGTAAATTAGATCATTATCCATTTACTTTTTACGTAAATAAATATCAAAATTTAGGCTCAAGTTACCATTAGTGTCTTGAGGTATGAGTTCAATAATTCTAAGCTTGGCTTTTTCTTTAGAGGCCCAAGGATCCTTTTCGATATGAGGATCTCCCTTAAAGTATATTTGGGATATAAGTTCTTTACAATTCGCTGCTGTCACCCTATAATGAATGTGGGCAGGACGAAACAATTGACCATTTAGATATTTGCCCGGTAAGATAGTTTTAAATGAATACTGACCGTCTTCAGAAGTGATCCATCTCGCTCTTTGATGATACGCTTTTGATTCATTGTCATACACTCCATTGGTATCACAATGCCAAATTTCAACCATTGCACTTTTTAGAGGAGTCACACAATCTGATTGATATACTTTTCCTTTCAGTTCGATTCTAGTTCCTTTTAAACCTTCGTAAGTCAGGTCAGATCGGATAGGTGCATCAGATCTATAAAAAGGCCCAAGTATGTCATTAGTAGTTTCGCAATCGCTATCAAATGTACCGTCTGAAAGTTTACGTACTTTACCAAATGAAGAGAGACCAATTGCCGTTAAGGTCGAAGTAATCAGGAATTTTTTTCTATTCATCTTTGCCTAGTTAAAAATCTATGAATGTGCCTTACACAATTCAATAGTAATAAATTAATGGTTTGACTAGGTTTCTTGGATTTTAATCTTTGTCAAAAAGATATAATTGAAACTCCTAATCTTCATTATTTATTGTGAGTTGGATCTGAGACGAAGTAAGTCTTGAATTGATATCCGTATTAATGTATGATTTGGGAATAGATAAAAGTAATGTAGTTCTTAGGATTTGAATTATAAATAAAGTGGCATTCTACGATTGTGGTTTGAACTTGAATGTAACGAAAGACATAAGCATTTTGGGGTTGCAGTAAAGTGACTGTGTTTGGCTTATCAAGCCTAAAGAGAGAGCATTTTTACTATTTCATATTGAGCCTGAAATCACGCAGCACTTACGCGTTTTTGCAAATAGTAATTATTCAAAATAGATGAGAAGAGAAATCTCCCCAAATTGTTGTCAAGGGGATTGTTTGAATTCTATAAAGTGACTGTGTTCGGCTTATCAAGCCTAAAGAGAGAGTATTTTTACTATTTCATATTGAGCCTGAAATCACGCAGCACTTACGCGTTTTTGTAAATAGTAATTATTCAAAATAGATGAGAAGAGAAATCTCCCAAATTGGGATCAAGGGGATTGTTTGAATTCTATCAAGTGACTTTGTTTGGCTTATCAAGCCTAATGAGAGAGCATTTTTACTATTTCATATTGAGCCTGAAATGACGCAGCACTTACGCGTTTTTGTAAAACGCTGCCAAGTGCTACTATTTTTGAAATCTCATTCTGAGAGATTTCAAAATTACTGATCAATGCCTTTAAGGATGTTTCGGCTGATAACAAGTTTTTGGATTTCGCTTGTCCCTTCGCCTATCGTACATAATTTACTGTCTCTGAAAAATTTCTCGACAGGGAAGTCTTTGGTATAACCATAACCACCATGTATTTGGATTGCATCTGTTGCTGCTTCTACACATACTTCTGAAGCCATATATTTGGCTTTAGCAGCGATGGTAGTCATTTTCATGCCTTTGTTCTTAAGGTCTGCTGCTTTACGAGTTAATAGCTCAGCTGCTTGTATGCGCGTTGCCATATTCGCTAATTTGAAACTGATGGCTTGGAATCTAGATATTGGCTTCCCAAATTGCTCTCTTTCTTGAGAATATTTTACCGATGCTTCGTAAGATCCTTTTGCTATACCTAGAGAAAGTGCTGCAATAGAAATACGTCCTCCGTCTAAGACCTTCATCGCTTGTTTAAATCCTTCACCTTCTTTCCCTAAAACATTTGCTGCAGGCACTCGACATTCATCAAAGATCATTTCTGCCGTCTCCGAAGCTCTCATGCCTAGTTTGTTCTCTTTCTTACCACCACTAAATCCTACAGTTCCTCTTTCTACTACAAATGCGGTAATACCATTACTATCCAATAATTCGCCTGTTCGAGCTAAAACCACTGCAATATCACCTGATATACCATGAGTAATCCAGTTTTTGGCACCGGTAATGATATAGTCATCGCCATCTCTTTTGGCAACACACTTCATACGCATAGCGTCAGATCCTGTATTGGCTTCCGTCAAGCCCCACGCTCCAATCCATTCACCAGTAGCCAACTTTGGCAACCATTTCTTCTTTTGCTCTTCATTACCAAACTGTAATATATGACCCGTGCAAAGTGAATTATGAGCAGCTACAGACAATCCTATAGAACTACATACTTTAGTGATCTCTTCTATTACGGTGATATACTCTTGATAGCCAAGACCAGCACCACCATACTCTTCTGGTACTAGTACACCCAAAAATCCTTGTTCTCCAAGCTTATGCATTACATCTTTTGGAAAATGTTGTGACTCGTCCCATTCCATGACATGTGGCCTGATATGCGCTTCGGCAAATTGTTTTGCACTTTCAGCAATCATTTCAAGATTTTCTACTTGCTCAGATGTCATCATAGTGGGAAAGATTTTATTTAGTTATACGCTGGTTGAAAAAACACTGCAAAGTAATCACTATTTGGCTTAATCATAACATGAAACCCAAACGATTGTTCGTAAGACTAAATACAATTCAATCTAATTACCAATCCACGCCTTTTTAGGAGTTGTAAAAGCCATATAGACTTATACATTGCGTTTTTTACTAAACATCGGACCTTAATAACCGTACTTCGCTTTCCATTTGTCTCTTAGAATAGTTCTAATCTTATTTTCTGCTCCATTATTGCCTGGCTCATAGAACTTTTGTCCTGCAAGCTCTTCAGGCATATATTCCATAGCCACAAAGTTATTTTCATGATTATGAGCATATTGATAGTTTTTGCCATAATCCATATTTTTCATCATCTGCGTAGGTGCATTGCGTAGAGAAAGTGGAATGGAAAGATTTCCAGTTTCGCGAACCATTGCCTGAGCCATTCCAATTGCCATATAAGAAGCATTGCTTTTGGGTGAAGAGGCCAAATACACTGCAGCTTGTGCCATAGGAATCCGACCTTCAGGCATACCTATGTTTTTGACGGCTTCCATGACAGCATTACAGATAAGTAGCGCATTAGGATTGGCCATGCCTATATCTTCTGAAGCAGAAATAACCATACGTCTGCATATGAATTTTGGATCTTCGCCTCCTTCTATCATTCTTGCCAAGTAATAAAGCGTTGCATTTGGATCACTACCTCTTATTGATTTGATAAATGCAGAGGCAATATCATAATGTTGTTCGCCAGTTTTATCATAAAGTGCCATGTTGGCTTGTATGATTTCACCGACTTTAGCATTATCAATGACTACATCTTCTTCTTGAAATTGATTGACCACTATCTCCAAAGAATTTAATAATCTTCGAGCATCTCCACCTGAGTATTTAAGTAAAGCATCATATTCATTGATAGTGATGTTCTTACTTTTAAGATGTACATCTTCTTTTACGGCCCTATTGACTAGACCGATTAAATCTTCTTTATCTAGAGGCTTTAGGACGTATACTTGACATCGACTTAATAAGGCAGAAATCACCTCAAAAGATGGGTTTTCAGTCGTAGCGCCAATCAATGTTACAGTACCTTTTTCTACTGCTCCTAAAAGAGAGTCTTGTTGTGATTTGCTAAATCTATGGATCTCATCTATAAATAAGATGGGATTGGGACTATTGAAAAATCGATTGCTTTCAGCTTTGGCTATAGTTTCTCTGACGTCTTTCACACCACTATTTACAGCTGATAGGGCATAATAAGGGCGTTTGAGCATATTAGCCAGCATAGAGGCTAGGGTAGTCTTGCCAACTCCTGGCGGACCCCAAAGTATAAAAGATGGTATTTGCCCAGACTCTATTACATTCCTTAGCACAGCACCTTCAGCAACTAATTGCTTTTGACCTACAAACTCATCAAGGTTCTTGGGACGCATTCTTTCAGCAAGTGGCTTGGACATAGATTCCTTATATTTTCAATGTTCAAGATCAAATTTACAGAAAACGATTTATTTGATGAATGAACGAGAATAAATCCCTTTATGAGTTATAATTGATAAGAAATATTTTCCAGATGGAAGACTTTCAATCCAAATAGATCCTTTGATATCATTGGTAGATATGATACGCTTACCGATGCTATTATATATGTCAATTCTGTCAACAGTAATATCAGAATCGTAGTCAATGAATAGTTCATCTTTAACAGGGTTAGGAAATATTTCGAAACTAGGGCGCTGACTTATGGGATCAATATCTACAATACACCAATTTAAAATCTCTGTGACAGAATTGCATCCAAGACTATTCAAGGCGATATTATGAAACTTAGCTTCATTTCTTACATAGTCACAGACAAACTGATTACCACAAAAAGATAATTCACTATTACCCATAATGATTAATGTATCTATCAAATTAGCCATTACATTACTTAAGCCTTCGATACTTTCCAACTTGTCATTGTTAGATATTACTATTTCTTTACCTATCGATAGTAAATTTTCTGAACCTTCTATAGTTTTCAAATTTCTGTTATTTACTAATAATAACCCATGTGCTATGGTAGTCAGATTTTTGAGATTAATAATAGAATTTAAGGTGTCATTTTCCGCTATGATAAATTGGCCGCTTACATTTTCTAAACTGTCCAAACTTGGAAATAAAATCAGCTTATCATTATTGATCAATTGAAAAGTGTCCACTTGAAAAAGAGAATCTAATCCGTTGAAAGTCACAAGGCTTGGATGGTCCTGAATAGCTATATCTTCAATGCTTTTCGTTCCAGAGCAAATCGAAAGACTATTGAGCCTGGGGTTATTGCAAACCTTTAGAGTTTTATGGATTGTAGTTATGTCATTAAAAGCATTGAGCAGAAAGATGGAGTCATTATTTGCTACGACGGCTAATTCAATATTTTCTAGTTTATTTAACCCAACGAAAAACTGTAATCTTGGGTTATTAGTGATGACGATATTACCATCGAGTTCTTGAATTTCAGCGATTCCGTTAGCATCTCTAAGATTTGGATTGTTACTGATCTCTAGGTTGTTAGTTTTAATTACATTCTTTAGGCCATTTAAGTTGTCCAGCGATTGGTTACTTCTAATGGTGATACTATTGGCCACCTGAGTGAGTTGTAGTAATGAATCGAGATTAAAGATTTCACTATTTATAATGGATAGTCTACCACTAATTTCTGAACATGTAGGATCATTATTCGGAAAGTTGTCTATTTCTTCTTGAGTACTAAAAGAATAGTCAGTTTGTATACATTGACTGCAAAGGCTTCCGAGGAATAATAGTTTTATAATAACTAGAATAGAAAACCTTGTTGTATTTTTCATGTCGATTCTGATTAAGGATCTAATATACTTATTCAAGAGCTAATAATGGATTACATAGCGGCATATAACGAAATACAAACTTTACTAAAGGAAAACGCAAATGTGAGTAATGCTGTAGATATGTCTAAATATATGCGTGATCAATTTCAGTTTTATGGTATCAAGTCTCCTCTACGAAAAGAGTTAGTCAAAGAAATCAAAGCTGTAATAAAACCAAGGGCTGCGCAAGAGTATCAAGAATTTATTCAGTTACTTTGGAGTGATCCACATCGAGAATGTCAATATATTGCTAACGATTTGATGGGAACTATAAAGAAGAAGATGAATTTGGAATGGGTTGACTTTTTGGAGCAATTAATTTTGGATAAATCGTGGTGGGATACTGTTGATTTTTTAGCACCCAACTTATTGGGGAACATCTTCTTTAGAAATGTAGAATTAGGTCATCGATATACGGACAAGTGGATTGAGTCTGATAACTTTTGGTTGCAAAGATCAGCGCTTATTTATCAATTGCGATATAAAGATCAAGTAGATTTTGATCGACTATCAAGGTATATTTTGATAAGAAAGAGTAGTGAAGAGTTTTTTGTGCAAAAAGCTGCAGGTTGGGCATTAAGGCAGTATTCAAAATATAAGCCAGATGCAGTTGCTGAATTTTTAAATGATCATTTTGATTTGTCTAAATTGACTATGCGAGAGGGTAGTAAATATCTGTAAGGATTAGGGTGACAAGCGTCTTACAAAACTGAATGAAAGATGGTAATGCAAGAGTCTAAATACATATACACCTTTACCTACGACGAAACCGAAAGCGATCTCTGCAAACTAGAATCCAGAAATATTTTCACAGTTGAGGAACAGAATCGATTGGTATTTTCGGATAAGAAAGTAGAGCCATCTAGTAGCGCTTTTATCAAGAGCAGAATTGATGTCATTTCTTCATCAGAAGATTATTCAAATCTTTTGGATCAAATCAAAAATGAAAGTATAAGCATTGATGATTTTAAAGTAGAATATATAAAACTTAAAGGAGATAATACCAGATACCCTGAGAGGCTTGAAAAGCTTAGAGAGTTTGGAATTATTATTAAAGGATTGTCAGATTATATTAATCCTACGACTGTATTTGCTTTGTGTCATTACGATGGTAGGTGGTATTTCGGTACTCAGATTAAAGACAAAGTAGAATGGCATAAGCATAAAGATAAGCCACACTCATACAGTAATTCTATAGGGATCACCATTGGAAAATCATTAGTCAATATTGCCTCCCAAGGAGATACATCTAAGACCTTAATAGATACTTGTAGCGGTGTGGGGACTATTATGTTAGAGGCTTGTTTTGCAGGGTATGAGATAGAAGGCTGCGAGATCAATTGGCGGATATGTAGAAACGCCAGAGCTAATATTACCCACTTTGGCTACGACGCATTCGTCCATCGTATCGACATTAAACATATGAAAAAGAGATTTGATGCTGCAATCATCGATCTACCATATAACCTAGTCAGTAGTGTCACCGAAAGTGATGTTTTACATATCATTAGTTCAGTGTCTAAGATTTCAGATCGATTGGTAATCGTATCTACCGCAGATATCACTAATCTGATCAAAGAGGTAGGATTTTACGTTGCCGATACTTGTAGTATTAGCAAGAAAGGCAAAGGTAAATTCACTAGAATAATTTGGGTCTGCAAAAAGTTATAATTACCTAAAGCTATCCAAGTCTCATCTTTGGAATTTGAAATTTATTTTCTGAATTTTATCGAGAATTACTATTTCTAGACTGCAGGAATTTTCATTTTCACCCTGCATCCCTAAAGTTACTTTGAATTTATTCGAAGTCGGAAAATTCCTCGACGCAGGAGAGGCCTTATGATTTTGAGTTATGTTACTGCGTAACGTATTGAATTTTCTGCTACTGAAGTAGGCAATGACATTAGGTTGTACGCCTATTTTTTTTGTTCTTACGATGAAGGCACAACATAGCTGCACTTATCTACACTGAAATTTGGAATTTTAACTTTATGAAATTTATCGAGAAATTCTATTTCTCGATAGTAGGTAATTTCATCTTCATATCCTGCATAGTCTCCAACACCTTCTTAGTGATAAACCAATTGCGATAAGTACGACTATCTACTGGAGCTATAATCCAAGGTACTGATGATCTATCAATAGCGTCTTCATAAGCGTCTCGATATTTAGCCCAAAGTTTTCTTTCTTCCCAATCTCCATCATTATGTTTCCAGTTTTTCTCCGGATCATCTATACGTTCTTGAAGCTTTTCTAGTTGACGTTCTTCAGATAAGTGCATATAGAATTTCAAGATAGTAGTATTATTATCAAACTGTAATAACTCTTCCCATGCATTAATCGCATTGATGCGTTTAGTCACATGTTCTTCGTCTATCCATTGGTGTACCCTTTGTATTAAGATGTCTTCATAGTGTGATCTTATGAATACTCTTATCGTTCCCTTTTGCGGAGCGAGTTTATGTACTCTCCAGAGAAAATCGTGAGCAAATTCTTCGTCAGTTGGCTTTTTAAAAGAGGTAGCATTAATGCCATTTGGTGAGCAGTATTTAAAGGTTTCTCTCGTAGCTCCATCTTTTCCGCTACTGTCCATTCCTTGGAATACTACAAGCAAACTGTTTTTTCCTTCAGCAAACATGATTTCATGTAATTCACCAATTTCTTTGGCCATTTCTCGCTGCTCCTTTTTATATTTTTTCTTATCAAAACCTTTAGGAGGTTGAGTACTAATATCTGCTAATTTGATCTTTGCCATGTCGTATTTTTTAAACTTATTCTTAGACTTAATCTTATTTACTTCATTTTTCCACGCTTCACTAAGTAGGATTGTAGTACCTTATGGAAGCCTTCGTTAATATCTGCTTCTACGAAATCAATATTATATTGTAAACATTTCATCTTCAAGTCATAAGCAAAAGCTTTGACTTTTTCTTGATACAACTCTTTGACTTGATTGGATTGTAATCTTATCTCTTCTCCTGATTCCATATCTACAAATAGATAGGGCCTATTCTCGTATTCAAATTCTATTTCATGTTTTTTATCTACCACATGAAATAGAACTACCTCATGTTTTGCATGCTTAAGATGCTGTAAGGCTGCGAACAACTCTTCTTCATTTTTACCATCATCAAACATATCACTAAAGATCATTACCATAGATCTTTTGTGGATACTATCGGCAATCTCGTGAAATGCTGATGCCGTGGAAGTCGTTTTCTCGGTCATCTTGTCATCAATAAGTCGATCTAAGTGCGTCAGCATTGTATTATAATGCTTTGTAGATGATTTAGCCCTTGTAGTCACATGCACTGTATCTTCAAACAAACTCAATCCAAAAGCATCTCTTTGCTTTCTTAATAAATTCATAAGTGATGCAGCCGCCACAGCTGAAAATTGAAGTTTGTTCATTCCATCTCCTCCTTTGGGGAAGTACATTGAAGAAGAAGTATCGATAACAATTTGACATCTTAGATTAGTTTCTTCTTCATACCTTTTTACATACATCTTATCTGTACGCCCGTATACTTTCCAGTCAACATTTTTGGTAGATTCGCCTGGATTATAGAGCCTATGCTCTGCAAACTCAACAGAAAACCCATGAAATGGACTTTTATGTAATCCAATGATAAATCCTTCAACTACTTGTTTCGCAAGTAACTCTAGGTTGTTAAGTTGACGGAGGTCAAAATTTTCGAAAAACTTCATGTATTATGTTAAAATGTATGTAAAGTTAAATATAACAGCTTATTGCTATATTTTAACGAATAAGCTCGATATTCTAGTTTAGAATACCGAGCTTATTTGACATGACGTCAATAGTGGTCATTACTTGTCTTAATCAGTGTATAATATCAGTTTCGATCTGATGATATGATCATTATCAATCGAATCTGAGAATAAAAACCATATGCCATTTGCACCACGCATTTTGGCTTCTTCTATCATTCCACGTTTTACATCCTCTAGATTGACTGCGGTATTTATATTGTCACCTGATAATTGACCAATCACTTTGAATTCTCTTTTGATATCACCTTCATCGTAGTAAACATCGACATGGTCTGTAGGTGGGTAATTATCTCCTAAATAGTTTAATGTAGGTGAGCAGGCGCCTAGTAGGAATATTAAACTTAATAAAGCTAGGTTTTTCATGTTGATTAGATTTATTGGTTAGTTAATATTGATCAGAGCGATAGGGGTCTGCTATGATCTTCTCTATGATATAAATTTAATTCCTAATTCTGTTAAGGACAGTTATTGATGCAATAAGAGAGTGTTAATTTTTAAAAATCTACATTTAGGTACCTTCATGTAAAAGGAAAGTCTAATGAGTTTTACCAATTTTGATTTACTCTTCGTAGGTACTTTTTAGTAGCAGATGTATTGAAGTACTTTGGAGACTTGTTTTTTGACCAGATTTTAATATTATTGGAAGGCTTCTCAAGTACGAAGTCAGCTTTGGTTTCAAAGAAAATCTTATCAATCTTTACTTCTTGACTGGATGTGTGATTACTAGGGTCTGATATTTTCTGATAACTTATCTCACCTTCATAATAGCTGGTTCCTTGAAAGAGATTGAGGACATATTTTTTCTTTTCTTTTATATCAATCCGAATAGTATCCTTAGCTGAAGTATCCATGTTTTTGATATGTAAGAAATATGTCCCTTGTTTTAAATCTCTATTCATTATTGAATTCTCGTCTTTTAGTTGAATCCAATTTTTGTTTCTATACTTAATTTCAATAGATGATCCGGTATAGTTGTCAATGTAGATGGTAGGTTTTTTATTATCTATTTCTTTCCATTTAACGTAAGCTGTAAATGCCAATAGGCAAGTAACGCTTGTAATAATGAAATACTTGAGAATCTTATTCATAAGAAAGTGAAGAACTGTGAATGCTACTCTACCAATTTAATATTGAATAGAAAAAGTGCCATCTTCTACTGTAATTACATCTGAAAATAAATCTTCATTCCTCATTTCAAAATTAAATGTACCGGTGATCATTTGATTTACAATGTCATGATTGGTAATAGTCATTTCTTCAGAGGCAACGGTTCTATATACGCTATTATCAAAGATGTATCTTCCATTTGGAGGACCAAAAGAATTCAATGCAATAGGTCCACTGCTCGAAAACTGTTGATTGAAAATAAACATAAATCTTTCTTCATCGGCTAAATCGGACTTCGACCCAGAAATATATATAAGATCGGCATTAGAGGTTGCATTCACAATCTGAGATTGGAAAGTAGTATTGTTCACTGTGAATGATATAATGCTGTTGCCAGTTATTTCACTACCCATTTTAAAAGGGACATTATTAAAGATGCCATTACTTATGGATAATGCTTCACCTGAAGAATCGCTTTTAGCCAAATCAAAATTAAATGAACCCGATATCATTTTTGTATTATAATCTAAACTTGATATATCGAATGATGCGATTTGACTTGCGAATTGAGTGCCAAAATATTCGGTATCCGAAATACTGGATTTATAAGATGCAATATTCAAATTTCCAGCAAGATTATAATCATCAACACCTTTATTGTCGATAACTAATTTAAGTTGTTCGCCGGACGAGTTTAAAGCTTCTGCAATGATGAAACCATTGTCAATAGTTACCTCAGTACTGTTTGCTATCCAGGCTACGCCATCTAAATCGAAATTAAATTCAGCCTCAGGTGTATTTGGATCCATGGAATCAGTCATGCTGTCGCTTCCGCAAGATACTATTCCGAAAAATATTAAAGTATATAAGATGGTTAATAAGACTCTACTAGTATTCATAATTGAGTAAGATATGATGAGTAATCAGAGTAATATAATACTTCAATCTGAACTAGAAAAAGTTATTTGACAAACAACATTTTACCTTCTTCTAATCCACCTCTATATTCATATCCTTCAGTATTAAATGAGGTAAGCGCTTCAGGCGTTTTAATTCTTTGGTCGACTAAAAATCTTGCCATATAACCACGCGCTTTTTTGGCATTAAAAGATACAAATTTAAGCTGACCATCTCTATCTTCTCTAAAATCTACGTCTATGATTTTAGCCTTTAATTTTTTAGTATCTACAGCTTTAAAATATTCATTTGAAGCGAGATTGATAATGGTGTCAGATTTTAGTTCTGCAAGATCTTTGTTAAGAACTGTGGATATTTTGCCTCCCCAAAAGTCGTATAAATTTTTTCCATTCTTATTTTCTAATTTAGTACCCATCTCCAAACGATACGCTTGCATCTTATCCATCGGACGCAATACGCCGTATAGACCACTTAGTATTCTAATATGTTTCTGCGCGTACTTAATATCATTTTTATTAGCAGAATCGGCATCAAATCCTTGATATACATCGCCGCGAAAGGCAAATATCGCTGCGGCAGAAAGTTCATCTGGATAGTCTTTTTTAAATTGCTTGTAGCGTGCTACATTTTCACTGCCTAATTTTTCACTGATACTCATGAGCGCCCTTAGATCTTCTACGCCCATTTTTTTCAAAATTCGAACAAGTTGCATCGTTTCTTTTGGAAAGGCATGTTCAGTCTGTAGATCTGGGTATTTATCTTTTTCTATATCTAGTGATTTAGCAGGGGAGAGTAAGGCAAGCATAGTTGTAATATTAGTTGGGTATATGTATTGATAATTAGTGGAAATCTGTTTTTCCTTATATTAAATATTATGGGCAAAAATAACCTTACTCTTGAATATTAAAAATAACTCGTCAATTGTCCATTCTCAAAGTATGATGACTTTTCTCCTTCATAACTTTCGAGAGTGCAATTCACTTTATTTTTTGATTAAAGGTCAAAAAAAATGCCCTACTAGATAACTCTAGCAGGGCGTATATTGTTTGACAGTAAAAGAGATTATTCTCCTCCTGGCTTAATTAAGCTGTTGTCTCCAGCAGGTACTCCCTGGCTTTCTTCTGGCTTAAGTACTTTACCTACTACTTTCACTACTTTAGGAGCTCCTTCCTCATTAGTTGTAAAAGTGATTTTCTTACTGAATTTTCCAATTCTATTTGTAGCATACCTCACTTCAATCTTGTCAGTTTGTCCAGGCATGATTGGCTCTTTTGGCCATGTAGGTACTGTACAACCACAAGATCCTCTTGCATTTTTGATTACTAGTGGTTCTGTACCTGTATTGGTAAAGTTTAGTACTCTCAGTGGTTCACTATCTTTTTCGATTACACCATAGTCCACTTCCATAGCTTCGAAAGTCATAACTGGACCTGATACCGGAGCTTCCTCGCTCATTTCTTGCTTGATTACATCTGCAGGCTTAGGATCTGTTTGAGCATTGATTGCTACTAGACCGAACACCATGAAAAGGGCAAATAGTACTGATTTCTTCATTTTAATATTTATTGTAATTATTTAATTTGCTTTTGATCTTCTAATATCCGCGATATTATCACCAGA
>CALBEE010000083.1 GCA_937927575.1 uncultured Saprospiraceae bacterium
GCAGTGATTTCGCAGAAAACACGTTCAATGCTCCACGATAAAGTTTTTCAATCAGAAACATTCCAAAGGTCTATATCATATAGCATTAGCTCACGAAGTGAAAAAACGCGCGTACCGAGCATTGAGGCAGTGATTTCGCAAAAAAACACGTTCAATCCACACTACTAAGCTTTTCAATTACAATGAATTATTCATTACAATCCATTGATAAAGTCGATAAGACTCCAACTCATCAATCAAGAAAATCTAAATACGAATGTAACACAGTATCACATACCTACAAATTACGCCAAATGCATATCAAAGAAATAGACCTTTGGATGCGACAAGTTTATCATAAATAACATTCATACCATCATCTAAAGACATATATTAGCAGCATGAATAGAGAGTCCATCTCACAATATTTTAAGAATCCTAGTAAGTTGGTAGATATCAGTGTCAGTCAAATTGAAAAATGGCTGCAACAATCACCTTATTCTCAGCCTTTAAGAGCATTATTAGCTAAAAAACTTCACTATGGAAAAGAAGTAGCTATAGATGCAGTCGTTCATGAGTCTGCGGTCATTTCTAGTAATCGCAGTTGGTTCTATCGCGAACTACACCACGGTCATATCGCTGAGTCTGTGGCTGATGAAGAAGTAATTGAGGATAAAATTGTTCCTAATGTAGCTGCTCTGGCGGTCAATGTTCCAGTAATTAATGAAGCGATTGAAAATTTAGAAGAGGATGAAGTTATCAAGACGACAGAAGAGCCACTAGATGATGATCTTTCCGATGCAACTGTGGATACAAATCAAGCTGAAATAAATGAAAGCATCAGTCCTGAAGAAGAAATAGATAGAGTATCTAATGATGCCATTGATTTTGAAGTGGATTTCGAGGAGTTTTTAGTGGCGGAAGAAGAAGAAGAAATATATGGTGAAAATAACGAAGAGTTTCAAGATGACGATGCGTATGCTAATATGAATGTTGATATTTTAGAACCTTCAATAGCCACTTTGTATACCTCTGAAAATAAATTAAAAGAAATCGATATTACTTCTGAAAGCGATCGACAAGAAAATGAAAGCCTTGAGAAAAATGAAATTTCAATAGCCAAGAAAAAGGATAAGAAAAAGAAAAAGGACAAGAAGAGCGATAAGAAGAAATCTAAGGATAATAAAAAGAAGAAAACGGATAAGAAGTATAAGAAGAAGAAAAAATCACCGAAAGAGAAAGTGGATAAAGAGTCCGTGAAAAAGAAAAATTCTAAGACGAAAAAGACGAAAAGATCAAAGAACAAATCCAAATCTCGTAAAAAGGAGCTTTTAGAACTCTGGGATGGTAAAATAGAGACAACAAGTCCGTCACCAGTTACCAAGAAAAAGACTAAGTCTAAAAAGAAGAAAAAAATTAAACTTACGAAAGTAGATATAGCGGTAAATACTAATGGTGAATCTGCTAATGAATACTCGGATCAGACAGGTGAAATGTCTAGTTATACTCAGTGGCTATTAACTTTTGGTAAAGACAAAGGCAAAAGCAGTCTAAAGCATATGACTGATGTAAAGAAAAAGAAGCGTAAAAGCAAAGCGGAGGCGATATCCTTTCCTAAGGCGAAAAAGAAGAAAAAAGCTTCAGTAAAGAAGAAGAATAAGCTATCTAGTAAGAAGAAGTCTAGTAGTGACCGTTCATTGGAGCTAAATGAAGATGTCATATCAGAATTATGGGCTGATCTCCTAGCAAAACAGGGACATATTAAAAAAGCTCGTAAGATGTATTTGAAGCTAAGTTTGAAATATCCTGAAAAAAGTAGTTACTTTGCAGCCAAATTGGAAAAACTTTAAAAGTATATAATATCATGATTACAGCATTAACTATCATAATTGCACTAAACTGTATCCTTTTGATGGCAGTAGTATTGATCCAAAATCCAAAAGGTGGAGGTGTAGATAGTACTTTCGGTGGATCAAGCGCTAATCAAATGTTTGGAGCTGCTAAGTCTACTGACTTCATAGAAAAACTAACTTGGGGATTGGCTATATCTCTTTTCGTCTTATGTCTAATCACTGCCGTAATGGTGGGAGCAGGAGATGCAGGTACAGCTTTACAATCAAGACAATAAAATAAACGACTCTTCTAGAGTTAGTGAAAATTAGAAAAGGCCTATCCATGCGATAGGCTTTTTTTAGTATATGCCTATATAATTTCAATATATCAATGAGACATTGTTAGAATCAATAGCGACATCTTAGTTGACAATAGGACAATGTGACGCTAAATATTGACATAAAGTCTAGATCATATTCCTTCCTACTTTTTTACACTGAAAAATTGTCACAGAACTAGCGATGGCATGACATGTGATGAGTAGTACATCGTGGACGCTTAACTTAGAAATGGCGACAACATTCAATTCAATAATTTATTAAACATAATCATCGGTAAGTATGAAACCAATTAACGACAGAGTAGTAGTAAAACCTGCTAAAGCTGTAGAAAAATCAGCAGGAGGTATTATCATTCCTGATACAGCTAAAGAAAAGCCTTCACAAGGTAAAGTAATCGCAGTAGGTCCAGGTAAAGACGGAGTCGCTATGACAGTAAAGAAAGGCGACAAAGTATTATACGGAAAGTACGCTGGTCAAGAACTTCATCATGAAGGTACTGACTATCTAATCATGAGAGAAGATGATATCCTAATCATTCTCTAAAACCAACTAATGCAATCATGATCATCATGTTTGCTTTTTGAAATTTGAAATTTCCTCTAATTGGAATTTCGCTTTTTGTTAAAAAAATAAATAAACATAATCATGGCTAAAGAAATTAGCTTTAATTCAGATGCAAGAGCCAAATTAAAGGCTGGTATCGATGCATTAGCAGATGCAGTAAAAGTAACTCTAGGACCTAAAGGTCGTAATGTTGTAATCCAAAAAAGCTTTGGAGCACCTGTAGTCACAAAGGATGGTGTATCAGTAGCAAAAGAAATAGAATTAGAAGACCCTGTACAGAATATGGGAGCTCAGATGGTAAAAGAAGTAGCATCAAAAACTGCAGATCTTGCAGGTGACGGTACGACTACGGCTACTGTATTAGCACAATCATTAGTTGCTGCAGGTATGAAATATGTAGCCGCTGGAGCTAATCCAATGGACCTTAAAAGAGGTATCGATAAAGCTACTGATGCGGTAATTGAAAACCTGAAGAAGCAATCTGAAAAAGTTGGAAACGACTTCAAAAAGGTGCAGCAAGTGGGTGCTATCTCAGCTAATAATGACGAAGAAATTGGTTCATTGATAGCTGATGCTATGGAGCGAGTAAGCAAAGATGGTGTAATCACTGTAGAAGAAGCAAAAGGTACTGATACCTATGTTGAAGAAGTTCTAGGAATGCAGTTTGATAGAGGATATTTATCACCTTATTTCATTACTGATAGTGAAGGTATGAAAACTGAGTACGACAATCCACTCATACTTATTCATGATAAAAAAATCTCTAATGTAGCGGAAATCGTTCCAGTATTAGAGAAAGCCGCTCAAGCCGGAAGACCTCTATTAATTATAGCTGAAGATATCGAATCTCAAGCTTTAGGTGTATTAGTGGTAAATAGACTAAGAGCAGGATTAAAAGTAGTGGCTGTCAAAGCACCAGGATTTGGTGACAGAAGAAAAGCAATGCTTGAAGATATTGCTATCCTAACTGGAGGAACAGTAATCTCTGAAGAAAAAGGATACAAACTAGATAGCGTAGAATTAAGCCTATTAGGATCTGCGGATAAGATTGCTGTGGATAAGGACAATACTACAATCGTAAATGGTGCCGGCAAGAAAAACCACATCAAAAACAGAATTAGTCAAATCAAATCTCAGATAGAAACGACTACATCTGATTATGATAGAGAGAAGCTACAAGAAAGACTAGCGAAATTAGCTGGAGGTGTAGCAGTACTTTATGTAGGTGCAGCTACTGAGGTAGAAATGAAGGAGAAGAAAGATAGAGTGGATGATGCATTACATGCTACCAAGGCTGCTGTCGAAGAAGGTATTGTCCCAGGTGGAGGTGTTGCACTAGTAAGAGCAATTGCCGTATTAGACAAAGTAAAAACTGTCAATGAAGATGAAGCTATGGGTGTTCAGATCGTAAAGAAAGCCTTAGAAGCACCACTACGTATCATCGCGGAAAATGCAGGTGTAGATGGTTCTGTAATTCTACAAGAAACTATCAAATCTAAAGGTTCAAGAGGATATAATGCGCGAACGGATGAATTCACTGATCTTAAAAAAGATGGAGTTATTGACCCTACTAAAGTAACTAGAGTAGCAGTTACGAATGCTGCCTCTATTGCAGGTATGGTACTTACCACTGAATGTGTAATCAATGACAAGCCGTCGGAAGATGCAGGTCATGGTCATGCACACCCAGGTGGAGGTGGAATGCCAGGCATGATGTAGAATTAGGTTTTTAATCCTAATTCTATACTCATTCGCATATTTGAACGAGCATCAAATGCGAAGTGCTAAATAGTGCAATGGTATTTTAGGTTTTTAATCCTAATTCTATACTCATTCGCATATTTGAACGAGCCTTAAGTGCGAAGTACTAAATAGCGCAATGATAAATATTAGGTTTTAGAACTTTTAAGAATATAGCTTCCTAAAGCTAAATGAAGCCAGTTCAGCGAAAGTTGAGCTGGCTTTTCTTCTCTTAGCAACTAGCCATCACCACAGGAAGATTAAATGCAAGTCCACCTTCTGATGTTTCTTTATATTTTCCATTCATATCTTGAGCAGTATCCCACATCGTCTTAATAACGGTATCAAGATTTACAATTGCAGATGATGGATCACTCGACAAGGCTAGATTAGCAGCGGTGATTGCCTTCATGGCACCCATAGCATTTCGTTCGATACAAGGTATTTGCACCAATCCACCGATAGGATCACAAGTTAGTCCTAAATGATGTTCCATAGCAATTTCAGCAGCCATCAATGCTTGTGCAGGGCTACCACCCAAAACTTCTGTGAGCGCAGCCGCAGCCATAGAAGAGGAAACACCAATTTCAGCTTGGCATCCTCCTACAGCAGCAGAAATAGTAGCACCTTTTTTAAAGAGACAACCAATCTCGCCAGCGGTCAATAAAAATCTTCTTGCAGTATCTTTTCCAGCATAATCACAGAAGAAGAAATAATACAATAAAACGGCAGGTATCACACCAGCAGCACCGTTTGTAGGTGAAGTAACTACCCTACTCAATGAGGCATTTTCTTCATTTACGGCTAAGGCAAAACAGCTTATCCATTTATTTATTTTATTGAAATCTGTTGAAGATTTTTGAATAGCTTCGATCCATTCATCTCTATTTTGATAATCAGAATTGCCTATCAGCTGGGCACAAAGTTCTTTTGCACGTCTCTTAACATTCAATCCTCCAGGTAAAACACCGCCTGTAGTGCATCCACGATAAACACATTCTAACATAGTCTCTAAGAGCTCGTCAATTTTTGCATGTATCTCCTCAGCTCCGCCAAAGTATAGTTCATTTAAGATTACTATATCTGAAATCTCTCGTCTCGTTTTCTCACAATGAAAGATTAAATCTTCACCACTTTCTATTGGGTAAGGTAATTTGATGACTTCAATATTATCAGTATGACTATCATCTTTTTCTATAAATCCTCCTCCAATAGATGCATAAGTCATTTCCTGTACTAAATCACCTTTACTAAATATTTTAAAAACTAGAGTATTGGGGTGACGGATATGATTAGCATTCTCAAAAATAATATCACGATTAGGATTAAATTCAATTTCGCTATTTCCTATTTTCAATAATCCCTCTTTCGATAACTTATCTATAATTGACTGAATTTCCAAAGGGTCAATAGTTACTGGGTCATACCCTAATAATCCGAGTTGTACAGCAATATCAGTAGCATGTCCCTTCCCTGTTTTGGATAAAGAACCAAATAAATGCACAACCATATGATCTATCCCATCCTGCTTTATTAACTCAATGAAATCAAGTGCAGCTTTCCATGGTCCCAAAGTATGACTAGATGAAGGTCCAACACCAATTTTAAAAATATCAAATATACTGATCGACTCCATGCCTTACATTTTATAGATTTGGCTTGCAATATGGCAATTCTAAAAGATATAGAGTCAACTTATTCAAACAAATTCAAAACCTTCTAATATAATGTCGTTACTGATAAATTCGGCTTTGATCGGTTCTATTTGTGCAAGATCCGTGCTTAGATATTTTTTATTGCAATCACTAAATACAGTTACGACATTTGCATCAGATGCAAGTCCTAATTTAGCTTGGACTGCTCCCAAAAAATTAGCACCTGAAGAGATCCCAACACCTAATCCTAGAACTCGTGCTATTTTTTGTGCCATAATTATTGAGTCGCCATCATCTACACTAATAATGGAATCAAGCACTTCCAACTTCAATATATCCGGGATAAAATCATCAGATATCCCTTGTATTCTATGACTGCCAGATTTGTATCCTTTAGTAAGTATTGGTGAATTTGATGGTTCTAGTGGATGCACCTTTATATTATGGTCTATTTGCTTTAAGTATTTACCAATACCCATTATGGTGCCACCGGTCCCTACACCAGCGACAAAAGCATTGATAGATTTATTTTTATTGCGCAATTGATTATAAATTTCTGGACCTGTACTTTTAAAATGAGTATCTACATTAAGCAAGTTTTGAAATTGAGCAGGAAGAAAAACATCACTTCGCTTTCTTTTCAATTCATTTGTGAGTTCAATACATCTTAAAAATCCACCTTCTTTTTTGCTTACTAAATGGATCTTTGCACCAAAACTTTTTATTAAAGATTTACGTTCCTCACTCATCCAATCTGGCATATAAATTGTAACCGGATGATTGTATATAGCTCCAATAGCTGCAAACGCGACTCCTGTATTTCCGCTTGTAGCTTCGACTATTTCATCCCCACTTTTAATAACACCCAATTCATAAGATTTGTGAATTATGTGAGAGGCTAATCTGTCTTTAATACTTCCTGACAAATTGTAATATTCAAGCTTAGCATAAATATGATTTGCAGATCCTTTATATCTGAAATATATACAGACTAAAGGCGTATTTCCCACAAGCCCCTTAGTGGTGAGATTAATTGGTTTACTCAAACTTGTCATGATAAAATAATTAAGAAGCGTTTAGAGATTGATAAGTTTTTAGGACTGGAACGTACACCTCTTTGACCAACAATACATCTGATATAATTTCACCAATCTTTTCTGACTCAGTTAAGAATCCATCGTGACCTAAATTTGATTCGATTTCAAAATAGACGGAATCCAATATATTATTTGCAATCATTTTCTGTTCAATTGTTGGAAATAGAATATCACTCTTAACGCCTACTATAGTAGTTCTAGCTTTTACTCTAGATAAAGCCGCCTCCATGCCACCACGACTTCGTCCAATGTCATGACTGTCCATAGCTTTAGATAAATACCAATAACTAAAAGCATTAAATCTTTCTACCAACTTTCTCCCTTGATATTGTTGATAAGATGAAGCATTATAATGATCTAATTTTTGAGTATTGTCTACTTGTGTTTCATTATAACCATTTGGGGTTCTATAGCTCAAAAGAGCCATAGCTCTTGCGGCCTTTAATCCATTGGTGCCAGCATCGTCTCTTTTAAGTAGCCATGTCTGATCAGCTTCAATAGCCATTCTTTGACTCTCATTAAATGCAATTCCCCAAGGACTGTGTTTAGCATTAGTAGCTATTAAAATAGACTTTTCGAAAAGATAAGGTTCTTTAATTAACCACTCTAAAGCTTGTTGTCCCCCAAGGCTTGCACCAATAAGTGTATTAATTTTTTCCAATCCTAAATAGTCCTTTAATAGTATAAAGCTATTTACAACATCTCTGTTTGAAAACTGCGGAAAATCATGATAATAGGATTCTCCTGATCTCGGATCTACATCTAATGGATTACTACTTCCATAATGAGAACCTAGACTATTAGCACAAATAATAAAATGTTCATTTGGATCTACTGCCAATCCTTCACCAACTACCCCAGGCCACCACTCCAATGGATTACTGTTTGCAGTAAGTGCATGAATGATCCAAACCACATTGGATTGATCTTTATTTAATTTTCCAAACGTTTGATAGGCCAACCGAAACCCAGGAAGAATTTTCCCAGATTCCAGTTGGAAATTATCAACAAACTTGAAATATTTAATCTTTGACATCTATCGATACAGATTTATGAATTATAAACTAACTGTTTGCGCCACCTCAGATTTTGAAGAAATTCGAATAGCTTCAAAAGCAATCTCAAGATCAGTTTTAATGTCCTCGACATGCTCTATACCAATAGATAATCTTAATAAGTTAGGTTCTACTCCGGCGGCTAATTGTTCTTTATCACTCAACTGTTGATGAGTAGTTGCTGAGGGTTGTATGATTAATGTTTTTGCATCACCTACGTTGGCTAAATGACTGATCAATTCAAGATTATCAATAAATGCCCTAGCATTTTCTTTACCTCCTTTGACATTAAAACTTAGTACGCCACCATATCCGTTAAGTAAATATTTCTTGGCCAATTGGTGGTATGGACTTGAGGTTAGCCCTAAGTAATTTACTTTATCTACTTGAGGATGCGCTTCCAACCATTGCGCTATTTCCAATGCGTTATCTACTGTTCTTTGGACTCGTAGCGATAAAGTTTCTAAGCCTTGAATCAGTTGAAATGAATTGAAAGGACTTAAGGCAGGTCCAAAATCTCGCAAGCCTTCTACCCTAGCTCTAATTGCAAATGCAATATTAGGTAAGCCCAATGGGTTATCAATTCCAAAAACATCAGAAAAAACTAAGCCATGGTATCCTTCAGATGGTTCGCTAAATTCTTTGAACTTTCCATTCCCCCAATTGTAATTTCCACCATCGACTACTACACCACCTATACTAGTACCGTGACCACCTATCCATTTAGTAGCTGATGCAGTGACTACATTTGCGCCATGTTCAAGAGGTTTAAATAAAAAACCTGCAGCACCAAAAGTATTGTCAACTACTAAAGGCAAATCAAATTCTTTAGCCAATCCTGCTATAGCTTCAAAATCAGGAATATTAAATTTTGGATTACCAATAGTTTCGAGATATAACGCTTTGGTGTTTTCATCTATTAACGATCTAAAACTCCTTGGATCATCTCCATCTGCAAAACGAGCTTCTATTCCCAATCTCTTAAATCCAACTTTAAATTGATTGTGAGTTCCGCCGTATAAAAATGAAGTAGAAACAAAATTGTCTCCTGCCCTTAGAATATTATTAAGAGCGATAAACTGAGCTGATAAACCTGAGCCTGTAGCTACAGCTGCTACTCCTCCTTCAAGAGCAGCTATTCTTTTTTCGAAAACATCCGTTGTTGGATTCATAATCCTTGTATAAATATTTCCAAATTCTTTAAGCGCAAATAAGTTTGCTCCATGATCGGCATCTTTGAAAACGAATGAAGTAGTTTGATGAATGGGTACTGCTCTCGATCCAGTTGAAGGATCTGGTTCTTGTCCAGCATGAAGTTGCAATGTTTCGTATCTAAAATTTCTAGTTTGATTTGACATGATAATGTGTTTTAAAATTTGTGGAAAATGAAATAATACTCGATAGATGATATCAGTAGTGGCACTGAATCCATATAGATCGTTCTAAGCATAGCAAAACTCTATTAGAGCTTAATACTCACTTAATATTCTAAACTTGTGAAAATGAAAAACAGAGAATAAAAAGTGTGCCTACGAGAGTTGCATACAACAACAGCAACAGCAGCACATAATCATCATCAAAAATGTTTGGTGATTATTTTTATTCTGAGGAATAGATTGCCAATTCAGTTCAGGCAACATGAAAGAAAATGCACCCTTTACATTCATATGAGTGATTAATGAATTCCTACTGAATTTGAAAAAAGTTAAGAAGAGGTTAGACATGATTGATTTTTTAATAGTCTATATTTCCCAATATTGGGTAGGAATTGGCACCTTTCATTAAAGAGGTTGCCTGTGGGTCATAGAGCCTATTCTCTCACCACATCTTTATAAAGTATTACACTCAACCAATAACTCTTTATCGGAAACTTCTACCAATTGGAGAAGTACAAAGTTGTAATAACTTGATAGTACAAAACTAGAACTAAACTATTCAACATTGCAAATATTTAGCGTAAATATTTTTTTTGGCGAAAGCAGAACATGTTATTTATTATGACAATTGCCAACTCAAAAGCTTGATTAATAAGCTTTTAAGAATATGGAGAATACGAGAAAAAAAATGAAATATTTAATTTGATAAACGGATCAACACGATATTCTGATGGTAATCGTGGAAATTATGAATAATTTAATATTCTAAAAAGATGGTTTTTGATAGTTAACTTGAATCTTGAATGTGTACTTGTTACATTTGTTGACACAAAAAATCGGAATGTAGCTCAGTCCGGTAGAGTACTCGTCTGGGGGGCGAGTGGTCGCAGGTTCAAATCCTGTCATTCCGACATTTTTTGTTTCAATATCTATATATGGCCATTACAATTCATTATGGAGGCAGTATTAAATCTATTGAACTAATCGATGAATTAGTAGATGAAATGGTAGAAGTCTGCAATGCCAATAATTGGAGTTATCAAATTGTTGACACTAAAACTCATAAAAATATAGACCCCAATGATCCATTGCCACATTTAAAAGGCATCTCCTTTGGCCTAGATGAAACAGAATCTGTTTGGTTAACATTTGACTCTACTGGTAAATTACTATCGCCAATGGTCGCTGTTTTTCTTCAGCATGACACGAACACAACCGAACATCTTGATTATCATGCTTTTACTAAGACCCAATCCGCTGGTCCAGAATATCATGTAAAGATTGTGAATATCCTTAAATACATTTCAGGAAAATACTTTTCTGCTTGGAATGTTAATGACGAAAGCCAATATTATGAAACAGGTAATCATGATTACCTCATTGAAGCTATGACGTTAATCGATAAATCAATGGCAGCTTTAAATGAAGCATTTGCAGCACATGGTGGAAGTATGCAGGGTAAAACAGAGGTCGAAATCAAAGAATTCATTGAGCAGGTATTAGGTAAGGAGGCATTGGATATTAAAGTGATAAAGCTAGGAGATCAAGAGGAGTAATTAGATAATTTCTTCTTCATAGATGGATGTAAAAATCATACTTATATTACTTACTTTTACAATATGAAAGAGTCAGTAGAAAGCACCCTTGTCAAGCCAAAGAAAACCAAGAAAATATCCAAGGATATATTGAATATTATCAGGACTACAATGCGTAACAATATCGAATTGACGCATATTGCCGATAATAAAGCAAACGTTCTACTCAGTTTGAATGCCTTGATGATAACTTTTCTTGTTCCTTTTATTGTCCCTAATTTCGAAGCTATAAAGAAGTTTCATCTAGTAGTACCACTAGGTGTATTGGTCATAACAGCATTTGTGACCATATACATTTCTACACTCGTATTGAAGCCCTCAAAGTTTGATCAAAATCAAAAGCTCTTGAAAAAGGGCAAATATGTAAGTCCTTTCTTTTTCGGCAATTTTTTCCACCTCAATAAAGAGGAGTTCAGTGCTTATATCAAAGGTGCACTTTCGGATAATGAGCTAGTGAAAGAACATCTAACTGAAGATCTTCATTATATAGGTAGTCGCTTAGGCCGAAAAATGACTCTTGTAAGGTTAGCTTTTAATGTATTTATCATCGGTTTCTTTTCATCTATGACATTGGCAATCATTCTGATATTTGCTCTGAATTAGCATTATCTGGATACGATCAAAAATTATTGTTATTTATGGTTGAAATATTAAATATGAAATGTACATTTGCATCGCTTTAGGAAATCATAGCTGTGGTTTCCAGCCCAAATTAGTAGTAATTCAGGTGTAAAGCACATAATAACGGAGGAGTGGCAGAGCGGTTGAATGCACTGGTCTTGAAAACCAGCATACTTTACGGTATCGGGGGTTCGAATCCCTCCTCCTCCGCAGAGAATCTTTGGATTCCAAATGAAATTAAAGGCTAGTACGTTGAGTTCGCTCAAATGTATTGGCCTTTTTTCATTTACGAGGTTAAAAGATTTTGGCCTTCTTAAAACTTATCTGCCCCAATTTCTATTTTACTAATTCGCACATTACATTGCCTCTATGATCGGATTCAGATTTACTAACTTCATTCCAGATGATTCTGGTAAAGATCCATTTGAAAAATTGCTCAAGATCTTTAAAGAATTGCTGCTGCACACCTCTGGTGACGTGTCAGAGGCATTGTCCTGGCTCACAGAACTGGATAAGCAATATGAACTCACTACTCCCGATTATGGTATCGCAGATTTTATTGAAGACCTCAAAAAAAAGGGTTATATACAAGATCCAGAAAAACAGGGGAATCCAGTGGATATGAATCCCACTTCCAAAATGGAATTGGAGCTTCGAAAAAAAGCATTGGATGATATCTTCGATCAACTTAAAAAATCAAAATCCGGTAAGCATAACACTAAAAGTGCAGGTCAAGGCGACGAACTCACAGCAGAAATCAGACCTTATGAGTTTGGCGATAAGCTTGAGAAATTAGATATATCAGAAAGCATTAAAAACGCTCAAATCAATCATGGTATAGATGAATTCAGATTATCAGAAAGTGACTTGCAAGTGCACGAAACTTTCTATCAAAGTAGAACAAGTACCGTATTAATGATTGATATTTCTCACTCCATGATCCTTTATGGAGAAGATCGTATCACTCCAGCTAAAAGAGTGGCGATGGCATTATCCGAATTGATCACTACGAGATATCAAAATGACACATTAGATATTATCGTTTTTGGAAATGATGCCTGGCAAATTCAAATTAAAGATCTTCCATATCTTCAAGTTGGACCTTACCACACTAACACAGTAGCAGGTTTAGAATTAGCGATGGATATTTTGCGTAAACGTAAAAATCCCAACAAACAAATCATGATGATCACCGATGGTAAACCTACTTGCATTAAAAAGGGTAAGAGATATATTAAGAATAGCCATGGCCTTGATAAAAATATTCTCAATAGAACATTAGCGCTCGCAGTAAAATGTAGAAAACTACAAATTCCGATTACAACATTTATGATCGCACGTGATCCATATTTGGTGCAGTTTGTAGATCAGTTTACCAAGGCCAATAATGGTAAGGCGTTTTATAGTTCATTACAAGGATTAGGAGAATTTATATTTATGGATTACAAAGACAATAAGAAGAAAAAAAGGTAATCAAACACGACCAACCTTGACATCTATCAATTAATAAAGTAGAAAAACATAATACATTGGATATCAATAAAATAAAAACATTAGGTGCACTGAAAAAAGCCGGGTACAAAAGCAGAAGTATCAAAGAAGAGTTGAGAGAGAATCTTATCAGCAAATTAGAAAGTGGTGAAAAGGTTTTTGATGGTATTTATGGATTTGACGATACTGTATTGCCGGATATTGAGAGAGCTATACTTTCGAGACATAACATACTATTGCTTGGCCTTAGAGGTCAAGCTAAGACGAGGATAGCGAGACTGCTTACTACCCTTTTAGATGAGTATATGCCTATTGTAGCAGGAAGCGAAATTAACGACGATCCTCTTTTACCTTTATCAAATTATGCGGTGACTACTATCGAAGAAAAAGGTGATAAAACCCCTATTGATTGGGTACACAGAGATACTAGGTATGTGGAAAAATTGGCTACTCCTGATGTAAGTATTGCAGATTTAATCGGAGACATTGACCCGATTAAAGCAGCTACTCTAAAGTTAGCGTATTCTGATGAACGCGTCTTGCATTTCGGATTGATACCTAGAGCGCATCGCTCGATTTTTGTTATTAATGAATTACCTGATTTGCAGGCCAGAATTCAGGTATCCCTCTTCAATATATTGCAAGAAGGCGATCTCCAAATTAGAGGATTCAAATTGAGGTTACCCTTAGATATTCAATTTATGTTTACGGCTAATCCAGAAGATTATACCAATAGAGGAAGTATCATTACACCACTAAAGGATAGAATCGAAAGTCAAATTCTCACGCATTACCCTACTGAGATTGAAATAGCTACAGCTATCACTAAACAAGAAGCAAATCTTCATCAAGATCAAAAAGGAAGAGTTGAGATTCCAGAAATTATTCATGAGCTACTTGAAAGTGTTTCTTTCCAAGCGAGAGATAGTGAATACGTGGATGAAAAAAGCGGTGTTTCAGCTAGGTTAAGTATATCAGCTCTCGAAAACCTAGTGAGTACTGCTGAACGTAGAGCCATCAAAAACAAAGAAAAAAATACAACTACTCGGATTACAGACTTTTGGGGTGTAGTACCTGCGATAACCGGTAAGTTAGAATTGGTCTATGAAGGAGAACAAGTAGGTCCCTACCAAGTAGCCATGAATATTATCGGTTCGGCTATTAAACAGATGTTTTTGGATACCTACCCGCATCCTGACGATCACACAAAGCGACAAGAGAAAGATCCTTATGGCACGATCAAAGCCTGGTTTCAAGCGGGTAATAAAATAGATCTAATTAATGATGACTCTGATAGAAAGTATAAAAAGAAGCTTGACGCAGTAGCTGGTCTAAAGACAGTCGTAAAAAATGCGGGAATTCCTGATAGTCAACTTTATACCTTTATGGAGCTTATGTTACATGGTCTCTCAGAACTTGAGGTGATTACAAAGTCTTATTTAGAGAATACCAGTTCATTTAGCGATCCCTTCGCTGGTATGTTTGATAATCTCAATTAGATATTACTTAACTAGAATAATCAACCACTGAACCTCTTTGAAGAAAGTATTGAGATGAAGTTTCGTAATAGAAGATATTGATTGCAAATTCATATATTTTCGATAAACTATCATCTCTGTAGTCTCTTCATAGAGGCGAAGACTAGAATATAGCTAGACCACTTAAGGATCTACTAATCCAATTTTTCTATACTCTCGTCCAATTTACTGATGCTCTGATGTGCGATTTGTTATATTTGTGGCTTAATCAGAAATTGGAACTCCGTGTTTATAATCGTATTCTTATTGATCTCCTATGTGCTGCTAAGCATAAGTCTATATTTATTATTTCCAAAGGCTGGAGTTGATGCTGTAAAAGGTCTTATTCCCGGAATCAATTTTATGGAATGGTGTAAGCTTATTGGCCGTAAACCAGCATATGCATTATGGTTATTAGTACCAATAGTTAATATTTTCATTTTCTGTGGAATGGCGGTAGATTTGGTAAGGTCGTTTAAACTTTATCAGTATAAAGATACCGTCGGAGCAGTAGCGTATGCTCCAGCTAAGTTTTTCTCAATGGCCAAAAATGAGGCTATTCAATATGATGCACCTACTCTTCCTAAGGAAAAGGCATACGCTGAAGCTATTGCAAATGCTATCAAATCTGATAATACCTACGAACTCAAAAAGCTACAAGAAAATAACCCGTATAAAAAGTCGACAGCCAGAGAATGGGCTGAATCCTTATTTTTTGCAGTATTTGCTGCAGCATTCATTCGAATGTTTTTAATAGAGGCATACGTAATCCCAACTCCTTCGATGGAGGGTTCTTTAAATGTGGGTGATTATCTATTCGTATCAAAAGCACATTATGGTATTCGAATGCCTCAGACCGTAGCTATGATTCCCTTGTTGCATAATAGAATACCGGGTCTCAATACTGAATCTTACCTCAAAAGTCCGAGTTTAGAATATAAAAGATTACCTGCGATCACTAATGTAAAACGTAATGATCCATTTGTATTTAATTGGCCAGCAGGTGATAGTGTCTATATAACGCCTACAAGATCTTATTCCGTTGATCAAGTGCGACGTAGCCCAGGTATCAATGATCCAGGCTTAGCCAAATTGGTTCGTAAAAAGGATTTTGTAGTTAGACCAATGGATAAAACTGATTTCTATATCAAAAGAGCAGTAGCATTACCTGGTGATAAATTGGAAATTAGAAGTCGTACGCTTTATATTAATGATAAAGAGGCTGAAAAGCCTAAGCACTTACAATATAGTTACACTGTAAATATTCCTTCTGGTATTAATTTAAGTAAACTAGAAGAATGGGAAATCGATGAAGGTGATTGGAGTAGTCCTCCAGGAAATGGCAAGACGGTGAGGATGTTCTTGGATGCCAAACAAGCGGAACAACTTAAGTCTTTAGATCCTTCAGTAAAGGTAATCGTACAAGGTGCCCAAAGTGGTGGTTTGTTCCCAAATACAAAAGCCTCTAGAGGATGGAGCGTCGATGATTATGGTCCACTAAATGTTCCTGCAGCAGGTCAAACTGTTGATCTGACCATGGATAATTTACCCATGTATCGCCGAATTATAGGTGTCTATGAGCATAATGAATTAGCGATCCAAAATGGACAAATAATGATAAATGGCGAGGTCGCTACTTCATATACCTTTAAGCAAGATTATTATTGGGCTATGGGTGATAACCGCCATGCTTCCGAAGACAGTAGAATGTGGGGTTTTGTACCAGCTGATCATATCGTTGGAAAGCCACTATTTATATGGTTCTCCACCCGAGAAGGGAACATATTTAATGGCATCAATTGGAGCCGAATATTTAGATCCGCTAATCCAGATTAGTCTATTTAAGATGGATTTATTGAAAATTGCTAAGATCAATATTAGCATAAGATAGCGATAGATAGGTATAGAGATTATAAACATCCAATAATTGGCTAACGTTAGCTATATTGCGAATCTTATCCGTAGTACTATGAAAACCTATTTTTTCTCTTCTTTAGCTTTTTTCATATTAATGATGTCTCAATCTGCATGGACTCAACTCCCTGCGACAGATATTTACATGATCAACTATAGTAATGTAGATACTCAGTTTAATCTCAAAAAAGTCAGTTATCTATCAGCATTCAATCCCTTAGGCTACAATAATCAGCCCTTTTTTATTGGATTAGATCAATTATATATCAGTTCAGACATGTATTCCTTAGGAAAGCCTGAGGTGCTAAAACTCGATTTATATAGCCAATCGCTTGAAAGAATAACTATGTCAGATGAGAGTGATTTCAGTCCTTCTCCACTTCCAAATGGTGCAGGATTATCGACTGTACGAATTGAAAAAGATGGTTCGACTCAAACCTTCTGGGCTTATGATGATCGTAACTTTAGTGTTGGTGCGAGACTTTTAGAAGCTGTTTCGAATATTGGCTATTACCTTTGGTTGAGTGATGATGAAATTGCGATGTTTACCTTACCAGAGCCATTTACCTTAAGCATAGCCAATATCAAAACTGAAACGACTAAAGTAATAATCGATAATATAGGAAGGTGTCTAAAACAAGATGATGATGGAAATCTTTTATTTACTCATCTAATCAGCAATGGACAGAGATATATTAAAAGTTATGACCTTGATAGCGGTAAGATGAATGTTATTTGTCAAGCTTTAGAAGGATCAGAAGACTTTGAAATTATAGCAGGAGGAGCAATGGTTATGGCAAAAGGAAGTAAGTTATTTTATTTTGATCCCAATGTCTCAACTTCATGGACTGAAGTATTAGACTTGTCAAGATTTGGCATTAATAATATCTCAAGATTGGCATATAGTCGAGGTCGAATTATAATGGTTAACACGAAGTAATTAACAATGATGAAAATTGTATTTGGAATAATAGCATTGACTTTTTCGCTGATTTCGTGTAATCAAAAAACGAAGGAGAACCTAAGTAATAATGATTATGTAAAAAGTATCAAAACACACAGAGATCATTATTTACAAGATTTCATAAAGGACGAAAGGGCTCCCTTAGATAGTACAGACATTCCTTTTGTTCATTTCTTTGATGCTAATGAAAATTATGCTGTAGAATGTAGTTATAAAGAGGCAACTGATAAAAAACCATTTGATATGGCTACCTATAGTGGCATTACCAAACCTTATCAAGTTTACGGGTATTTGGTTTGCCCAATCGATGACAAAGAAATAAATCTAGAGCTATATCAAAATCGTCAAATGGCTTCTATTCCTGCATATTCGGATCATCTATTTTTGCCCTTTAAAGATCTTACTAATGGAGAAGAAAGTTATGGAGGCGGAAGATATATTGATGTTAAGGCATCTTCAATTATAAATGGGAAAATAACGATTGATTTTAATAAGGCTTACAATCCGTGGTGTGCTTACTCAGATGGGTACAACTGCCCTATCCCTCCACTGGCGAATCATCTAGATATCATGCTCAAAGCCGGAGAAGCAAAATATACAGGCCCCAAAAAGAATAGACCTCAGTGATTATCAAAGATGATTTAGGTATCGAATTTGACACCTCTAAAAATTTTAAAAGAATCGTTTCTCTTGTTCCTTCTCAAACCGAATATATAATAGACTTAATCGATAATTCTCCGTATCATCAAGTGGTAGGTAGAACTAAGTTTTGTATTCATCCCAAAGAAAAAGTAAAAGAGATTTCCATTGTAGGTGGCACCAAACAAATTAATCTCGACAAAATAATTAGGCTCAATCCTGACATCATTATTCTCAACAAAGAAGAAAACACAAAAGAAATTGCACAGCAGTTAGAAAATCATTTCCCAGTATTTACTACTGAAATAAAAACGATTCCTTCAGCTCTGCATTCCATGTACAAGATATCTCAATTATTAAATCTTCAAGAAAAAGGAAATCTGATCAACACTCAAATTTCGGTAGCTCATGATTTCTCTCGATCAAAATACAAGAAGGTCATATATCTCATTTGGCGTAAGCCCTTTATGGCTGCTGGCAATGATACCTTTATCGA
>CALBEE010000084.1 GCA_937927575.1 uncultured Saprospiraceae bacterium
CATTACCCTCGAGGTAGTTGATGATCAACGACCTATCGTCTAGCTTAGCTACATCCATAACAGTTAAATCTTAGTCTAAAAAAAGTATGTAAAAATTTAAGTGTAGATGTATCTAATCTATAAGCGTAATAATTTTGTTAATGAATGTAGTCTTGGACTACGTGAAATATTTTATCCGATTGGATGAATCAAATATAGATTAAGTATTTGGGAAAGTAAAGTACCCTTGAAATAAAAATTACTTAAAACGCCGTTAAAACTCGGTGCTTCAGCCTAATTTTTAGGACTCTTATCGTCCTTAAAGCCCTTATATATCGTAATATTTCATCATATATGTGTTTTTCTATATGTGAGTGAAGAAATTTGATTTTTTTATCAATTCTATGAATAAATGTAAGCTAGCTGGCACTTTCAACGACAAAATCAAAGATTCAATTGAAAAAATGGTCCGCGGTGATCAAACGCATTATCGCTGAATTGATATAAAAAATTACTCACTAAGCTACCTTTAGGATATGTATTAACCACTTCCGTTACTTTAGTAATCATGGTATTTCTCGTTTGATCAGAAATTGATTCCCAAAAAAGTACTGTATTCTGAGCTGGCATGACCATGTATAAAGTCTTCAAACCCAGTCTATCCACAATGTTATTCCATATATGTGGAAAAAGGAAAGCTGCCGCTTCAGAGTTACCGTCAGTCTTTAATTCATACACTCCTTCGAATATAGTGTCGTAAATCTGCATCATCTCACATTGGACGCGAGCATAATTGTTACAAGCAATTTTAATAAGCTCTTCCTTAGATTTACCACTTAATGTTACATGCTTATTATAAATCATAGTAAACATTGCATCATGGTCTATAGCTAGGCATGTACTAAAGTCAGGCCCTGAATCTACACCCGCCATCATTAGTTCTGGAGGAAGCGTCACTTCTTTATTACCGTCTTTAGTGGGTAATACCATTTTTTGTTCACAGGGAGTCCCTACATGGCCTCTTTTAAGTCTAGGAAAAAGTATGTCCAAACTACTGTTGACAAGATCTTCATCTTTGATCTTATCGTTTTTCGCCTTCCAAATCGCCTTATCTTTATTGTGCTTTTCGATAGACTCCTGATCTCTTAATACATGGCTACCTAAATTAGATACTTCAATGGTGGTGGAATCCGATTCTGAGTGCTTATTTGTTGGAGTTTCTCTAGGTGTAACTTGTCGAGATTTCCAAGCAGGTTCTTGCTTTCTGAAGAGTTTTTAAAAAAAGCTCATGTCTAAAGATTTTGATTACTTGAAAATACTTCAAAAAGACAAAACAATGTACTAGACTCTTTATTTCTTTAAATAAGAATCAATATGAAATAGACTCTTCCCAAACTCCATAAATAACAAAATAAATCTGATCTTGTGGGATTGATCTTGAAACATTAATACATGGCTACGAAAGCAAAATCTGCACCTAAGAAAAAGAAAACTGATATACAATCTCTAAAAGAATATATCCATATCAAAGGTGCAAGATCTAATAATCTAAAAAATGTTGAGGTATTTATACCTAAGAAGAAATTGATAGTAGTCACAGGTCTTTCAGGATCTGGTAAATCTTCGCTAATAATGGATACACTCTACGCTGAAGGTCAACGTCGCTATGTGGAGAGTTTATCATCTTATGCACGTCAGTTCCTCAATAGAATGAAAAAGCCTGAGGTAGATTTTATAAAAGGGATTTGCCCGGCAATAGCCATAGAACAAAAAGTAACCACCAGTAACGCCAGATCGACAGTAGGGTCACTCACAGAGATTTATGATTTTATGCGATTGCTCTACGCACGTATTGGGAAAACTTACTCACCCATCTCTGGTGATCTTGTTCGTAAGCATGAAGTATCAGATGTAGTAGAATATATACAGAAGCAAAAGAAAGGGACCAAGATCGTTTTGATGATTCCCATCCAAAAGAAATATGAAAGGACGCTTCACCAAGAATTGTATCTACTTATGCAGAAGGGATTCAATCGATTATATATCAATGGTGAGCTTGTCGATATAGAAGATAAGCTTGAGAGTAAAGACAAAAACCTAAGCAAATCTGTTACAAAACTCAAAGATCCTATTCATATCTTAATTGACAGATTTGTAGTTTCTGATGATGAAGAGAATATTAAAAGAATTGCAGATTCTGTATTGACCGCTTTTTCCGAAAGTGAAGGTGATTGCGTTGTGCAAATTATGGGTGGGAAAAGTGTCAGCTACAATAATAGATTTGAATTAGATGGTATTGTTTTTCAAGAGCCAACGCATCAATTATTTAATTATAATAATCCCTACGGTGCTTGTCCTAAATGTGAAGGATATGGTCGCATACTAGGCATTGATCCTAACAAAGTAATACCTGACGATAGTCGATCCGTTTATGACGAAGCCATAGCATGTTGGCGCGGAGAAAAAGGAAAAATGTGGTTGGCTCAATTAATTAATGCAGCTCATAAGTTTGACTTTCCTATACATACACCTTGGAGAGAATTAACCGAAGATCAACAACAAATTGTTTGGGAGGGGAATGAATATTTTGATGGTGTAGAAACATTTTTTGCTGAACTCCAAGCAAAGACTTACAAAATACAAAATAGAGTCTTGCTCGCAAGATACAGAGGAAGAACCAACTGTAATGAATGTAAAGGAGGTAGATTAAGAAAAGAGGCCAGATACGTAATTGTGGGTGGTAAAAATATTTCAGAATTGATTAATATTCCTATTGATGAACTATATCAATTTTTTAAAAAACTGAAACTTAATAAACACGACGCTAAAATTGCGGATCGAATACTTACTGAAGTACAAGGTAGATTACAAACGATGATCGATGTAGGTTTGTCTTATTTATCATTGGATAGAATGTCTAGTACATTATCTGGTGGTGAAACGCAAAGAATAAATCTTACTCGAACACTAGGAAGCAACCTGACAAACTCTCTATACATTCTTGATGAGCCTAGTATAGGTTTGCATCCAAAAGATACTGACAAACTTGTAAAAGTCTTAGAAAAATTACGAGACTTGGGCAACACTGTAGTAGTAGTAGAACATGAAGAAGAAGTAATTACTAATGCGGATTATATTATAGATGTTGGACCAGGTGCGGGTATTCATGGTGGAGTAGTAGTATTTGATGGTCCTTATAGTAAATTTAAAAAAGGCGTAAAAGAAAGTCTTACTTCCCAATACATAAGCGGCAAAGAAGAATTACCCTTACCCACACAGCGAAGAACATCTTCAAACAAAATAGAAATTAAAGGAGCTAGACAACACAATCTCAAAAACATTGATGTTACTATTCCTCTTAATTCGCTCACTGTGGTAAGTGGCGTTTCCGGATCAGGAAAAACTTCTCTCGTCAAACACATACTCTACCCTGCTCTAAAAAAAGAACTTAATGAAGCCATCAGCAAGTCTCCTGGAAAACATGATAGCGTTACTGGAGCTTTAAAAAATATCACTCAAGTAGAAATGATTAATCAAAGTCCAATAGGAAAATCATCTAGATCTAATCCAGTGACTTATGTAAAAGCCTATGATGCTATTAGAAAATTATATGCTAACCAACAACTCAGTAAAATCAGAGGATACACTCCAAAACATTTTTCTTTTAATGTAGATGGCGGCAGATGCGAAACATGCAAAGGAGATGGAGCAATCACTGTCGAAATGCAATTCCTCGCAGATGTCAAATTAGTATGCGACGAATGCAATGGTAAAAAATTTAAAGACGATGTCATTGAAGTAGAGTTTAATGGCAAGAGCATTCATGATGTATTAAATTTAAGTATTGAAGAAGCACTTGATTTTTTCGTGGACCAAAAAGATATTATCTCACGCATCCAACCTTTATATAATGTAGGGTTGGGATATATAAAAATGGGGCAATCATCGAGTACTCTTTCTGGTGGAGAAGCGCAAAGAGTAAAATTAGCTTCATTCTTAACCAGAGAAAATCATAGTAAACACATCTTTTTTATTTTTGATGAGCCGACTACAGGCCTACACTTTCATGATATCCGAAAATTGATGGATGCCTTCAATGCCTTAGTAGAGCACGGACATACAGTGTTAGTCGTAGAGCACAATATGGATGTCATCAAGATGGCTGACTATTTGATTGATCTCGGACCTACGGGAGGAAAACTAGGTGGAAATTTAGTTTATCAAGGGCCGCCAGAGGGAATTGTAAAAATTAAAAAATCTTTTACCGGTCAGTTTTTGAAAGAAAAACTTTAAGAAAAAAATTCCAACTTGTTACTTGTTCATTTGGAATTTGGGATTTGGGATTTAGGATTTGGAATTTGGGATTTCAACGTTTTACTTTTTTCTCAGCTAAAGGCTGTATTACTCTGCTCTCTCCCTAATATAAGCTCTTAAATCTGCCAGTTGCTGATCACTCATTCGTTCACTGGTGTACTGCGGCATATAGGATCTCTTTCCAGATTTTGGAGGTACACCCCACCTTGTTACTTGGTAAATAGATTGTCTACTGTATTTATCAGATTTGCGATTTAAATATTTATGAGTAATGGCATGATCGTCCATTTGGAAAAAAGAATACTCTCCATTTTTATGACAATGCAAACAACTGTTTTTATATACTAGCATTCCCATTTTAGAATCACCTGTGTGACCAGTTCCCATTTTTCTGTCTTCTGGAGGTTTAATAAATGTAGCGGGTGATCCATTAAGATATTTGCTGTTGATTAATTTTTGGGCTTCTGCTTTGTCTCCATTTCCTGCCACTGCATTTTCTATAATCGATTTTTCTTCCTCACTTAAAACAAGATCATCCATTTGCAACTGTTGGCTCCACATGTATGCCAAAATCGATTCAACTTCCCAATCGTCTAAAGATCTTCCTTGAGCGCATTCTACTGCGCAGAGTTGGATGGCTCCACGCACATCATTACGAGCTGCATCTACAAGATCTCCATATTTTTTATAATAATCTCCGTTGTAATAGTTGTCTCGATTGACGGCTCCGTACAAAGTAGTTCCTTGCAAAAATGGAAGGTCTCTATCTGATGTATATGCTAATCTTGCTGCAGGATCACTGACTGTTAGATCTGGATCTTCTCTCTGCGTATTGTGACAAGAAGTACACACAAAATGCTTACTCTGCTGGCCAGTTTTTCCTCCACCAGGCTTAGGCGCAAATCCATCTTCAATGATCGATCTACCCGCCTCAACTGAGACACCACTAATTGACATGTTAGGCTTCTTAGCACTATAGTCTGCACCTAAGGATTCCAAAACCTCTACCACAGATTTTTCCGTGATGGATTCAGATGGCTGATAAGTCCATGCCATTATCATTATAATCCCTATACATGCTGAAGCTACTTTATATATCATGTTCTTTTTGACTTAGATCTAAGGCTATAAACATAAGTCCGCCTCTTTAATTCTAAATAGAAAAATTTTAAACTATAATTAATACTAAAGCGCAAATAATCTTGCGATAGTAAAACCTAATCTATATTCTCCGTCTAACCAATTGGTTTGAGTGTATGGTAAATAATCTGTTTCATTAATTCCTTGAGCATTGGTAAGGTTGATTAAGAACACATGTCCCCCACCTGTTTCCCATTCCAGACCAAAACCAATTATAGGATAGAAGTCATTTTCTGTAGTACGCAGCTCCGAGAGTGGATAATTTATATCGACTACTACCCCTAAGGCTTTATTAAAGTTAATTCTACTTGAAAGAGAAAGGCTTACTAAATCATTGACATCATTAAAGGCTACAATATTTCTATATGTCCAAGCGCCGCCACCTTGTAATGAAAAGTAAGGAGAGAATTTTTTGGCAAATAAGACTTGAAGGTGATAAGATAATCTGTGCGCACCTTTAGTAAAAGAGCTTAAGGATCCCAATGACTCCGTCTTTGCCTGTGTACTGACTGTAGCTGCGCCTAAGACTGTAATGCTAAATGGCTTATTTCCACCATCTTCCTGTTGCATTAATCTAAACTTGGTAAATGTATTTACATTCTGTCTCAATGGACCTGCACCTTTTGCCCTGTTGATTCCTACCATCCATTTGTCGGTCAATCCAAAATCAAATCCAATGGATACATCCGCTGCATTTTCGAGTCCATATAAAGTCTTCCATCCACCACCATCTCCGGCTATATCTCCAAATCGATGAGCTACACGAAAATCCATCATTCCTGCTTTCAACGTTTCTATACTGTGTGTATTGACAATTCGAGTATCCTT
>CALBEE010000085.1 GCA_937927575.1 uncultured Saprospiraceae bacterium
GCTGTCATAAGCAAATCAGAAAAAAAATGGCACCTCAGACTGAGATTAATAGTATCTCTAAGTTTGGAATATTGAAAGATAGACAAGCAGAAATCGTGACCGATACCATACGCGCACTGATACTTCAAGCTTATGGGTATAAAACTAATGTAATACAGTTTATAGCTACTGCACATACACCTAAAAATCTGCTTATCACAGCCATCAAAGAGATAACACCTTCAGAACCTATATCCACCAATATTGATGAAATCACAGCACTAAAAAAACTTTTTGGAATTACGCAGCACCATCTCGAGAGGCTTACTTATGATCGTAAGTAGCGGAGTTGGAATTCTGGGTAATTAGCATTAATAACATCGTTCGCTTAAGGCTGATAAGATTACTAGATCCATGATATTTAATGTTTAAAGACATAGTAGTGAATTTGCTTATTCTATTGTGTCAGTGTATCTCAGGTATTGATATATTTGCGGCTTTATTCGTCACATATAGAGTGATGTATTTGTTAACCAATGACTATACATGAGATTATTAATTATAGTACTGATCACAATGCTTTCTATCAACGCTTATTCGCAGAAGGATAGTTTATTTAGTGATTTTTCGGAAGTTGTTATTCACGAACAGAGGCTTGGAATAGCCTTCAAAGAATCAAGTAGAAGTATAGATGTAGTGACTGCTGAGGTCATTGCGGCCTCTTCTGCCAATAATGTAGCTGAGCTGCTCAATGATGTCGCAGGAGTAGACGTAAGACAGAGAGGGCCTCATGGAGTACAATCTGATATTGGGATAAGAGGAGGGACTTTTGACCAGACATTAGTATTGATTAATGGTATCAAGATCGCTGATCCTCAAACTGGGCACCATAATATGAATATACCTGTGGCCATCGAAGATATACAACGAATAGAAGTACTTAAAGGCCCTGCGGCTCGTATATATGGTCTGAATGGATTTGCTGGAGCTATCAATATCGTCACTAAGAGACCATCCGAAAACGCCATTACTGTAGGTGTACATACGGGTGATTATCAGCTACTTGATACGAGAATAGGCGTTTCTAATACTATTGGTAAATATGGACAGTCACTGTCTTACAGCCGAAATGCTTCAGATGGATATAAGTATAATACGGACTACGAAATAGAGCATTTTACTTACCAAGGAACGTTAGGAGGTAATGGTAATCAGTTGAACCTATTAGCAACGCATAGTGCGCGTAAATTTGGCGCTAATGGATTCTATGCAAGTCCAGACTTTATGGACCAATACGAAGAGACCCATACTAGTTTTATAGCTCTTGATTATAATAAGAATATTGGCAGTTGGTACATTAGTCCTAAGGTGAGTTATCGCCGTAATAAAGATGATTATGTTTTTTTGAGAGAGGATCCTTCTTTCTTCAATAATGTACATGTCAGTGAAGTGCTCAATGGAGAGATACAAGCGAGATCGAGTAATGCCCTTGGTATTTTTCAGATAGGCGCTGAGTACAATATGATGAATCTAGAAAGTAATAATCTAGGAATGAGAGAACGAAATACAGCGACTATAAATGTCGAACAAAGGATCTTATTATTAGATGAGAAATTAGATATTACCCCTGGAGTTTCCTATTCTCATTTTTCGGATTTAGAAGCGAAGTTTTTTCCTGGTTTAGATTTGGGATATAGAGTGAGTAATAATTTTAAAGTCTTTGGAAATGTAGGGTATACTTACAGGGTACCTACTTATACGGACTTATATTATGAAGATAGAGCGAATGTAGGTAATGCCGATTTGGAGCCAGAAGAAGCGCTTGCTTTGGAAGCAGGTGTAAAATATAATCAGAGCAATTTTACAGCACAACTTTCCTTATTTACAAGGCAAGGAAGTGATTTGATAGATTGGACTAAACAAGATTCTCTATCCAAATGGCAACCTTTTAATATCGGTGACATCACGACCAATGGAATAGAGATTTCTGGGCAGTATAGATTCAATTCATTAAGTAAAATTGGTTTGACACACATCGGTATGAACTATACATTACTCGATGCCGATCAAAGTGAAGTCGAAGCATTTTTGAGTCGGTATACTTTAGAGCATGTAAAACATCAATTCTCTGGTAGGCTGGCATATCACGTTGGTGATATACATCATAATATCCAAATGAGATTTGTAGATAGAGTAAATCTAGACAACTACACTGTGGTAGATAGTAGACTATACTTTGATTCAGATCAAGTTAGAGTTTCACTTAATGTCAATAATATATTCGATCGAATTTATAAGGAAACTAATCTTGTGGAATTACCAGGAAGATGGATATCAGTAGGAGCAGATATTAAAATCAACTACTAAGAAATAATAGAGGCTTCAAAAATTTTTAAACTTTTGAAGCCTCTGTTATCTCAAAATCTCAAAATCTCTCAATCTCAAAATCCCTCAATCCCTCAATCTGTCAATCCCTCAATCCCTCAATCTCAAAATCTCTCAATCCTTTATTATCAAACCCGCAAAGATGACATTCCACCATCAACATGGAGTACTTGTCCGGACATCCAAGTAGATTTATCAGAGAGTAGGAATGAAGCCATTTCGGCGACATCTTGCGCGGATCCTATTTTTTTCAAAGGGTGACGATTCGCATTAGCTTCTTTTTTATCATCACTACTTAATAATTTGGATGCGAGTGGCGTATCGGTTAAAGATGGAGCAATACAATTTACTCTAATTTTGGGAGCGAATTCTGCAGCCAAAGATTTCGATAATCCTTCAATAGCTCCCTTGGAAGTGGCTACTTGCGTATGGAAATTATATCCCATAGAAACAGCAACCGTAGAAAAGAAAACAATAGATGGATTTTCGCTGGACTTCATTTTGTCACTCAAGGCCTGTATGATCTTAATCGCACCGACTACTTGCAACTGAAAGTCGTCAACAAATGCCGCTGGTTTTATCCTTTTAAATGGTTTAAGATTAATAGAGCCAGGACAATACACTAGTCCATCAATGGTTTCTGGAACGAAGTCCAAATCTAATTCTTCTTCTAATACATCTAACTGATGATATTCAACTCCTGGAATAGCAGTGAAGTTTTCAGTCTTATTAAATGTAGCAAAAACTTGATCTCCTTGAGAAGCTAAAATTTCTACTAAGGCGGCACCTATACCACTCGATCCACCGATAATTACATGTTTTTTCATATACTATAAATGAATACTTTCCTATAATTGTTTATTACCTTGGCTATGAAATTTCAATTTATGTTGATGAAATCTTATAAGGTATTCTATTTGTTATTTGTATGTGCATTGAGTCTTTATGCCTGTAAGTCAGAGAGTGCCACGGTAGAGCAAAAAGTTGAGAATGAAAAAGTGGCAGCTCCAAAGATGAGTGATGAAAAAAAGAAGGGCAAAGGAAATCGTAAAGGACAACTGCCAGCGAAAACATTTCGAATCAATAATTTTGAAGTGAATGGCGTAAAAGCGGGAATGCGTATTGCTGATCTACAGCATGTTTTGGTAAGAGGTAAAATTAGAACAGGGGAGGGGACTTTAGAAGTGTACAGGATTCGTGATGACAAAGGTGGTCCAATGGGATATGTAGTGCCAAGAATAGGTAATTCGGACTTAGTAGGTGATATTACTTTGGATTCTAAAAAAGTTTTAACTAGTCATGAGATAAGAGTAGGTGATGATTATTTTAAACTCAAAGAAGCCGTAAAAGATATTAGAATCAATGGATCAGAGATAGAGGGTAGAGTGTACGCTTCTACGGGTAGAGTCTTGTATCGCTTGGATATCGTAAATTTCAATCAAGAATTAGATAAGTCAAAAATTCCTGATGATACCAAAGTCACTGAAATAATTATTAAAGACCTCAAACCGTAGAATTTTATTTATTATCCAAAAATTCGTCGGTATAATGACTGCGGTTTTTGTCATTTGCAAATTTTCCTTGATTATAATGATTGGATGCTCCCTTGGGAATCGATAATGATTGCCAATTATTATCTCGTGACATCTTTCCAATAAAAACCATCTGACCTATGTGATATGCATAATGAGCAAGTTGTCGATTCATGGCCTCTATAATGGTATGACCTTGATTGCGAATGTATATGATCTCATTAAGCTCTTGATCTGAAGTGCGATCAAATGCTTCGAATAAGCAAGCCCAACCTTTTTCCCAATAGGCTAAGAGCGCTTTTCTTTCTTTGATGTCATCTGCAAATTCAGTCTCTCTATTTCGCCAATCTTTTTCTCCATCGGTCGTACGAAAATCAGTCCATCTACTCAGCATGTTTCCTGCGATATGCTTGACGATTACTGCGATAGAGTTGCTTTCGTCATTATACTTCCAAAATATTTGACCATCTGAAAGCTGAGACATGGTTTTGTCGCCCAATGATTTGTAATATTGAAATTGCTTACGAGTAGGTTGAATGTAATTCATAGTTGTATTCATATTCTTGTAATAATGATAAAGATAATTGATTCAACATGGATAGGCGTCAACCGATACTTGATTTTCTTTTGTATATTGATTTTATAAATTAGCACTCATTTTTTTTGATCTGTTTAACGCTAATAAAAATTTATTGGAAATTAGTTTTTATATAGTTAAGATTGTTATCGAGATCATTCAGAATAGTGAAAATAATAAGTATTAGATGTAAATAGCTATGGATCTTATGAATACAGATACATTAATATTATTGTTTTTGGTTTGCATTATTGCTGTTTCTTGTGAATCCTCAGCTAATCGCGGAAAGGATAAATTGGTACCTATCGAACCTATACAAATCTCTCTACAAAAGCCTGTCGAATTAGATAGTTTGTATAATAAAATTGGAAATCTAAAAACTAGAACCGAAAGTGATTGGGCTTTATTGGCAGTAAGTAATAATACGAAGTGGGGTGTGGTAAATTCTCAAGGAACTGTTTTATTAAATTTGGCATTCGATAATTTCGCTAGTGTGAAAGCATCTTTTGCAATGAATAAGAGCGGTTTATGGACTATCTATAATGCTAAATTGGAAGCGCTGCATTCTATAGCTTGTGATAATTTGGTTGGGCATAGAGATAGCCATTATATAGCTATGTTAGGTGGCAAAAAGGCTCTGGTAAATGAAAATTCATCAACGCCTTATTTATTTGATGATATTACAGGGCCTCGTGAGGACAAGGGATATTTTTATGGAAAAATTTCTGATGTATGGAGGGCCTATGATTTAGAAGGACAAATAGTGGATAACTTATCTAAAATTCAAAGAGTAGGACTTCAAGCGCTGAATAATTATAAAGTATCATTGTATGGTTATGGTCCGATTCGTTTGGGAATGAGTATACCGGAAGTAGAAAAGACTATAGGGCTAAAATTTATTGAAAATGGAAGTAGTAGTGATTGTAAAATGATGGAATTTGAAGAAGGTTTTCCATTGGTAAGAATGTTATTTGATATGAAAGATGGAATTCGATTGCTTGAGCGAATTTATATCAACGAATCTACAATAAAGACAAAATCAGGGATTGGAATATATAGTAGGGAGAAAGAAATTTTGAATGCCTATCAAGGCAAGATGGAGAAACAATCCCATAAGTATAATGAACAATGTCTTTACTATTATTATGTCCCAGCGGATGAGAAAGATCAAGCTTATAGATTGAATTTTGATTATAATTTTAAAGAAGATATAGTAAGGCATTATAGTGTGGGCAGAGTACCAGCTATTTTTTACGTAGAAGGTTGTTTTTAAAGTTAAATGATCAATATGAAATTACTTCCCTTCATAGAATTGAAAGATAATAGATTGTTGTTGAGACGCATTACTAAAGAGGATGTGGAGATGATATTGTTCCTTCGCTCCGATGAAGATGTTAATGCATTCATAAAAAGAAACGAAGATGATAAAACTAAATCTATTGAGGATGCTTTGAATTTTATTGTCAAGATTGATGATGGATTGAAAGCCAACAGATTTATTTCTTGGGGTATAAGCTTGATAGGTAGTAAAGCTATTGTGGGTACAATTTGTCTATGGAATTTTTCTGAAGATTTACTTAAAGCGGAAATTGGGTATGACCTTAGCCCTGAATTTCAGAAAAAAGGAATAATGAATGATGCTATGCAATTGGTATTGCAATATGGCTTTGAATCTCTGAAATTGTCTAGGATTGAGGCATATACACATCGAGATAATGAAAGTTCTAAAGCCTTGCTAGTTAGAAATGGATTCTTGTTAAATCAAAACAAAACGGATGAGGATAATATAGATAATCAAATTTTTCAATTGGTATCATCTTCGTAATTGTAGAGCTCGGCTTTGACACATATTAGCTTCGGCTTTGAAGTATGTTTTCAATGTCTTCCAGTTGCATTCCTTTGGCTTTTAATAATATTAAAAAGTGGTAAAGTAAGTCAGCAGCTTCTCCTTTGAATAATTCGTCATTATTGTCCTTAGCTTCAATAACTAGTTCAATTGCTTCTTCTCCAACTTTTTGCGCGATTTTATTGATTCCTTTCTCGTATAGTTCATTGGTGTATGAAGAAGTGACTTGATCATTTATTCTTTGTTGAATGATCTCTTCTAGTTCGTATATGAATCCTTTATTGGATTTGACACCAAAACAACTATTTGTCCCTTTGTGACAAACTGGACCACTGGGAACAGATTTAATCAGGAGTGTATCCTTATCGCAATCTATTTCAATACTCTTCTTTTGGAGATAGTTACCAGACTCCTCACCTTTAGTCCATAGTCTCCCCTTACTTCTACTATAAAAGGTTACTTGATTAGTCTCTATCGTCTTGGTATATGCCGCTTGGTTCATATATGCTAGCATTAGTACTTGGAGTGATCTGTCGTCTTGAATAATAACTGGAACGAGTCCATCACCTTTCTTAAAGTCTATTGACATCTTATAGGTATATTTTGGTTGTTTAAAAATTGTTTTAGTAATGGTATACTTAACTGTTGATCGTGGAATATACTAGCTGCTAAAGCTCCGGTTGACTCCGTGAAATGGAATAGGGTAGAAAAGTGCTCTTTATTTCCTGCACCACCAGAAGCAATTACTGGGATGTTTACTAGAGAGCTGATTTTTTGAATAGTATTTATGTCAAAACCCTTTCTTGTTCCGTCAGCGTCTATTGAAGTTAATAGGATTTCTCCTGCACCCCTTTGAGCAATCTCTTGACACCAAGAAGATGTATCTAAGTCAGTTAGCGATCTTCCACCTTGACTGAAGACGGTTGCTTTATCCTGAATGCACTTAGTATCTACAGCTACTACTACGAACTGTGAACCAAATGACTTAGCGATTTCATTAATTAAATTTGGGTTTTTAATTGCCGCAGAGTTTATGCTGATTTTATCTGCACCAGCGGAGAGTAGATCTTCTACTTGATGTAGAGATGATATTCCACCACCGACGGTAAAGGGAATATCGATTTGTTCGGCAATTTTCTTGGCTAAATTAAGTAGCGTTGTACGATTTTCTAAGGTAGCTGATATATCTAGGAATACCAGTTCATCTGCACCTTGCGTAACATAGTATTTAGCTAATTCTGTGGGGTCACCCATATCCTTTAGTGCTCTAAAATTGACACCTTTTACAGTTCTACCTTTATCGATATCAAGGCATGGTATAATTCTTTTCTTCAGCATAGATCAGATAGTTCTTGAAGTGTAATGCGATTTTCATAAATGGCTTTGCCGATTACCACCCCATGGCAACCTGTATTTTTAATCGCGATGATGTCTCCTAAGGATGAAACTCCACCACTCGCAATGAGGTTGGCTTTTGTATTCGCTTTGATCTCTCGGTATAGAGAAATTGAAGGCCCTTCTAATAATCCATCTTTTGAAATATCGGTACATATTACATTTGTAATCCCTAAATTTTCGTACTGTGTAATAAAACTCGTGATATCTAAATCACTAAATTTTTTCCAACCATTTATGGCTACTTTTTTATTTTGACAATCAGCTCCGAGTATTATTTTTTGGCTGCCATACTTTGTTAGCCAGTTCGAAACAATTTCTGGATTGGTCACGGAAATACTTCCACATATTAATTGATTCGCACCACTATCAAAGGCGATATTGAGATCAGCTTCTGACTTTATACCTCCACCAAATTCTATATTGAGATTTGTGGATTTAGCAATTTCATCAAGGATTTTATAGTTGACTATCTTCTGAGATGCAGCACCATCCAAATCTACTAGATGCAAATGTTGTATTCCTGCATCTTCAAAAGTCTTAGCTACGTCTACAGGATTTTCGTTGTATACTATTTTTCTACTATAATCTCCTTGAGTAAGTCTTACACATTTGCCCTCTATTATATCAATTGCGGGTATTATTTTAAATTTTGGATTCATAGCTTTAGAAAGTTTTGAAGTATTTTAATGCCAACTTTTGCAGATTTTTCTGGATGAAATTGTGTCCCATAATAATTTTCTTTTTGAATGGCAGCAGAGAAAGGAACAATATAGTCGCAGATACCGATGGTGCTTTGACATAATTCTGCATAGTAACTATGTACATAGTATAAATTATCTTCAGTATTGATTCCTTTTAGGATTTTTCCTTTGCTCTCTGAAAGATTATTCCATCCCATATGAGGGACCTTTAGATCTGGTGAAAATCTTTTGACTTTAGCGTCAAATATTCCAAGACAAGCTGTATTACCTTCTTCAGAATGTTTGCACATGAGTTGTAATCCTAAGCAAATTCCCAGAAACGGTTTTTTAATTTTCTTAATTGTAATATCCATATTTTTACTTCTTAAATATCTCATAGCATTACTCGCTTCACCGACACCTGGAAATATTACTCTATCAGCATTCAGTATAGCTCTAGGATCATCAGTGACTATGCTTTCAGCGCCCAATCTTTGTAATGCATTTTGAACTGATGTGATGTTTCCGGCATTATATTTTATTATGGCTACCATATTTTGTAGATCGTTGGTCTAACTAATAATTGTTAATCGTATTGGCTAGACATGTGATTTAAAGTACTCCCTTAGTACTGGGAATTGTAAAATCTGATGTTTTTGCAGTTGCCATTTGTATTGATTTTGCAAATGCCTTGAATATGGACTCAATCTTATGATGTTCGTTATTTCCTTTGGCTTTAATATTTAAATTGCAAGCTGCGGCATCTGAGAATGATTTGAAGAAATGTTCAAACATCTCTGTAGGTACATCACCGATTTTCTCTCTTTTAAAACTAGTATTCCAAACCAACCATGATCGTCCACCAAAATCAATCGCTACTTGAGCAAGACAGTCATCCATAGGTAATAGGAATCCGTATCGTGCTATTCCTTTTTTAGATCCTAAGGCTTTTTTGAAAGCTTTACCTAAAGTAATTCCTAGATCTTCTATAGTATGATGTTCATCTATATGGAGGTCACCTTTGCAGGTAACTTGCATATCTATAGCTGCATGTCTTGCAATCTGTTCTATCATATGATCTAGGAAATTGAGTCCTGTTGATACCCTGGATTTGCCTGTACCATCTAGATTCAGTTTAATATTGATATCAGTTTCTTTCGTTTTTCTATGTATGGTAGCAATCCTTTCTTTTCTTTTTAGAAAATTGTAAATCTCTTGCCACGAATTGGTATTGAATACTGCTTTTTTATAGTTGTCCTTATTTAAATAGATGCCTTGACAGCCGATATTTTCTGCAAGTTGAATGTCAGATATCCGATCACCAATTACAAATGAATTTTCTAAGTCGTAATTGCCATAAAGGTATTTAGGTAATAGTCCTGTATTTGGTTTTCGGGTAGAGGCATTGTCGTCAGGAAAACTTCTATCAATTAGTATTTCTTCAAATACTATGTTTTCGTTTCTCAGTGCAGTTATTATTTTATCATGGGCAGGCCAGAACGTTTCTTCAGGAAAAGATTCTGTGCCGAGCCCGTCTTGATTGGTAATCATCACAAGACTATAGTCTAGTTCCGTATTTATTCGACTCAACCACTGGAATACACCAGGATAAAACTCTAACTTATCTAAACTATCTAGTTGGTAGTCATGAGGTGGCTCTTTAACTAAAGTCCCATCCCTATCTATAAATAATATTTTTTTCATGATCTATTAATGTCTATTGATTAAGTCATTTGTTGCAGAGCAATCAAACTTAGAAGTGGAGTATCTTTGGCTATTGTTCTCTTTCAATGCCTTAAGTAATCTGTTATTTTCTTCAGCAGTACCGATTGAGATACGTATTCCATTTTCTATTTTATTGCTTTGATTTCTAGTAATGATATTTTGAGATATTAAATTTCTATACACATCTTCCGCATTATCTATTTCGATTAATAAGAAGTTAGTTTCTGATGAATGTATTTTAGTGATACTATCTATTTTAGATAATTCATCTCGTAGTCTAGAGCGTTCTTTTTTGATAGTATGAACTTGAATGTCCTTTGCCTTTTTATTCTGTAAAGCTTCTAGAGCAACCTTTTGATTTAGACTGCTAATATTGTATGGAGACTTTACCTTATTGAGAAGTGCAATGATTTCAGTATTGGTGTAAGCCATGCCAATTCTTAGAGCAGCCAATCCCCATGCTTTGCTTAATGTCTGAAGAATCACGAGGTTTTTATATTTCTTTATTTTTGATAACCAAGAACTCATGTTTGCGAAATCTATATATGCTTCATCAATCACTATTATGCTATTGAATTGTTCCAAGAGCCACTCTATATCCTTAACATTGATAAGATTGCCTGTTGGGTTGTTTGGGCTACATACATATATTATTTTGATGCTATCGTCAGTAAGATGAGGTTTAACTCGTTCAACGTCAATTTGAAACTGGGCATTTAATGCTATTGAGATATATTCAACATCTTGGATCGATGCGGATACTTGATACATTCCATAGCTAGGAGTAAAGCCAATAACTTTGTCTTTGCTAGGTCTACAAAATATTCTCATTAAAAGATCTATGACTTCGTCACTGCCATTCCCCACAAAAATGTTTTCTGTAGCTACAGATTTGATTTCGGATAATTTCTGTTTTAGAAGTTGTTGATATGGATCTGGATATCTATTGAGTGAGCCGTATGGATTTTCATTAGCATCTAGAAAGGTACCCTGAGTGCCCTCATATGCATCTCTAGCTGACGAATAGCCTTCCATTTCGAGTATATTGGGTCTTACTATTTCGGATATGTTTTTATTCATTTCTAAGCGATTTTAGTCTTAGTGAAACAGCCATTCTGTGGGCTTGAAGTCCTTCTGCAGCGGCCATAGTTTCGATGGTTGGACCAATATTTTCTAAACCTTCTTTCGATATTTTTTGAAATGTAATTTTCTTTACAAAGCTATCTACTGACACGCCACTATACGCTTTTGCATACCCATTGGTGGGTAATGTATGGTTAGTGCCGCTAGCATAATCTCCGGCACTCTCGCAGCTATAATTGCCTAAAAACACGGAGCCAGCATTGACAACTTTATTTATAAGATCATCTGCATTTGCGCTAGCAATTATTAGGTGCTCTGGGGCATAGGCATTACTATACTCGAGACATTCCCTTTCGTTTTTAAATAAAATGGCTCTACTATTGGCAATAGATTGTTGTGTTTCATTTTTTCTCGGTAATAATTGAATTTGCTTTTTTATTTCATTGAGGACTTGGTCAATTATGAATTCATTATGAGAGACTATTGTCACTTGACTATCCGCGCCATGCTCTGCTTGTGAAAGTAAGTCAGCTGCTATATATGAGGGAATTGAAGTGCCATCTGCTATTACTAGTAACTCGCTTGGTCCAGCTGGCATATCTATTGCGACTCCAAGTGATTGTGCTTTTGATTTTGCTTCGGTGACATATTGATTGCCAGGCCCAAATATCTTATCTACCTTAGGGATAGTTTCTGTTCCATGGCTCATCGCGGCTATAGCTTGGGCTCCACCTACTTTATAGATTTCATTGATACCCAATACATCTGCAGTATATAGTATCGCTGGATGTATAGTGCCATCAGATTGAGGCGGAGTACAAAGTATTATTTTGTCGCATCCTGCTAATGTGGCTGGTATTCCTAACATTAAAATTGTCGAAAATAGAGGTGCAGTGCCCCCTGGAATATATAATCCGACTTTTTCAATTGCTACATTTTTACGCCAGCAAGTTATGCCAACAGAAGTCTCAACTTTAGGTTCTTTTACCAATTGAGAGCTATGATATTTTTGGATGTTGGATTTTGCGATTTTAATAGCACGCTTTAGTTTGTCACTTACTAAGTCTCTTGCATTGGTTATTTCAAAATTGGAAACCTTGAGATTTTCAATATTTGCGCCATCCAATGTTTTAGCCAGATTAAGTAAAGTGGAATCTCCGTTTTGTTTCACACTATTAAAGATTTTTTCTACTACATCTGATACTTTGTTATTGTCGATGTATGGCCGTTGACATAAATAAGACCATGTCTCTTTTTTGGGGTATATGTACTTTTTCATTTTTTTTCTTTTGGATTATCTAATCATTTTATCCAATGGGACGACTAGTATATCTTTTGCACCATTTTCTTTAAGTCGATCTAGTATATCCCAAAATTTTTCTTCTTCTATAACGGAGTGTAAGGAACTCCATCCGTCTTCTACGAGTGGCAGGACTGTTGGGCTTTTGAGTACAGGGAGGATATTACTCACTGCTTCTATTTTCTCGTTGGGTACATTAAGTAAAATGTATTTGGAAGTTCTAGCTCTTAACACTGCTTGTATTCTGAATAAGAGTTTGTCTAGAATTTTTTGTACTGATTTGGGTAGCGATAAAGATGTGGCCAATACAGCTTCTGACTGCATGATAACTTGTGCTTCCTTTAGACCATTTTTGTATAGCGTACTACCTGTACTGACGATATCGCAAATTGCATCCGCGAGTCCGATGGTGGGCGCAATTTCTACTGAGCCAGAGATGATATGGGTTTCGGCTTGTATCCCATTTGATTGTAAATATCGGTTTAGCGTATTCGGGTAAGACGTGGCAATCTTTTTACCTTCAAAGAATTCAATGGAGGTATTTTCTGTATCTTTTGTAACAGCTAAGGACACTCTACATTTTGAAAAGCCTAACTTCTGTATAACTTGAATTTGGCTCTCTTTTTCGAGTATAGTATTTTGACCGATAATGCCTGCATTGACTACTCCGTCTTCTATGCACTGGGGGATGTCAGAGTTACGCAGGTAAAATATCTCTAAGGGAAAGTTTGAAGCACTTACTCTTAATTGATCTTTTCTACTACTTATTTTAATGCCGCACTCCTTTAGAATATTAAGTGATTCGATATTCAGTCGGCCACTTTTTTGAATTGCTATTTTGAGCATACTCATTTACTTGTTTGATTAAGTGCCTGAGTAGCCAGAAAGAGTCTAATTGAGATGTTTGTAAAAAGAAAACCCTGTCTGAATACTCAGACAGGGTTTTGATATTTTATTTATATACTACATATATCATTTCCGTTATGCCTGAGAGCAATTATGAAAATGATGATGATGTAATTGTGTGTATTTCATTTCTTTCAAATTCTTTATTCTTATATTGAATTCTTATACAAACATATATTGTTTTATTGAGAGTTGCTAATCTTTTTTCGATTTACCGCTCAATTTTCTCTTAGGGATATCGATATTTGAAGTTCGGATTGTCAGTAACTGTTTGTGCTTTAAGGTAATAGAACCAATTGTTGGCTTCAATTTTATTTTTATGAGAGTCTACTTTTTCATTTAGATTCAAAATTTTTAATTTGTAGGAGATGAAATTATACTCAAGAATGCGTTTTGGTTTATGTCAGGTAATGTTTTTGATCTTAATCCTAATAGCATGTAATAGGAAGTCTAGTGATATATCTGCTCTGTACGTACCTTGTGATAGATTAGCTGGCGTGAAATATACAGATATCTCATTTTCGTTGTTTGATTTAATTATACAAGGAGACACCTCTCAGATCAACGAAGTGAAGTATGAATGTAGTAACTCAGCTTTTATAGTATCTAAGTCTATCTATAATATTTATGGGAAGTGGGATAAAATTATAGAGCTTGAGAATAAACGCAACTTGATAGTTTGGGATAGCCTTTTCTTATTATCTAATCGTAATCCTTACACACTTTTGGCGAGAAATTACGAAGGGAGAAATACAGTTTTTGGTTCATTTATGATTTTGTCTCAACATGGTGATGAGCTGTCGGAGGCATCTACAGATCGTGATAGCTTGATTGCAGTTGTCACACGGTTGATCGACGACTCTTTGATTTTAGAGGATTCCAGTTTCTTTTATAGAGACTATTGGCTGGACGTTAACCCTAGTCACTGGCGTAAATTGGAAAACTATCGGAAAAATAAAAGAAACCATGAGAAGAATTGGTGGCGCTAAATAGTCATTGATAAAAACTAGATTATGGATAGGGGGAACCTTCGATAAAAGCAACCATATATACGAAGAATCTTCATTACTAAATTTATCCATGTGAAACATCTTTTATCGGTCGTCATTTCTTGTTTTACATTCTCAGTATTCGCTCAATCTAGTCCCGGAGGTTACATTGAAGGATGGGATAATTATGATAACTCATCATACCAAGGTCTTGGTGAAAGGGAAGTGCAATGGGCTTTTACAGGATTAAGAGCTATTGATACAGTGCCTGATATAGGTATCCATCCTAGAGTATTCTTTGGGCCAGATGATGTTGCAGAAATTAAAAATAGACTAGAGAATACAACTAGTGGACAGTCCGTTACGGCACAGATACACGCATATACTACATTACTTCATTTGGGTTATCAAGCTGGAGGATACAATCATAATACTGACTATGGTCAAGATGCTGATGGTAATAGATATATAGATAATGCAGGTGCTTGGGATCATCATAGCTATTATTACAAGTTGATTGATGAGGATCCATCGGTCTGGGAAGATGCGACTATTAAAAATAGACATCGGACGGCCTCACATATGGCCTTAGAGGCTTTTGAATGTTTGATGAATGAAGGAGAAATCGATGACGATACCGGATTAAGTTATGAAGATCGATCGCAGCAACTATCTACTGCTATGACCTATTGGGCATCGCTGGCACTAGAAGATCCTGAACTAAATAGTGATACTTATAATCGATTTGGAGGCATTCATATGGCATTGGCTTATGATATTCATTATAATGGATTATCTGTCGGTCAGCAAGATACAGTTCGTATGGCTTTAGCCTTAATTATTCCCAATACTCAAAGACATGGTGCTGAATTAGCAGCTTATGCATCGACTAGTAATTGGACAGGACTCAACTCCTTTGAAATTATTACCAATTTGGCGATTGAAGGGGAAGAAGGATATAATCCAAACTTAACGGATCGATGGATGAGAGCCTATCATACATTTATAAATTATGGCTGGTATCCATCTGGAGCTGGGTATGAAGGCTTGGGTAAAAATTATATGTTCATCACCACTGGAATCGCATTGGCGAAACGAGGATTTAGTATGTTAGGTCATCCACATGTCAAGTCTTATGCTACAGAATTTTTACCAGCGATTACACAGCCTTTCGGACATGGATTTACGTCTTATGATGTTTGGGGTGGGAGTGGGCATGATGATGTCACTGGTGGATATAAGTTCAGCGCTTCGGACGCTGTTGGATTGAAATGGATTTTTCCTAACGACCCTAAAGTTGATTTGATGTGGAGAAATTATATTGAAAAATGGTATAAGAATGATTCGGATGGATATGTTTATCAGCAATTCTTATGCGACGATAGTTACTATAATTACTTATTGACGGCAGCTATTTTTGCAGAGGATTATGATGAATCTACAACATTGAATGAGCAAATGAATTCATATGTCGAAGAAGATTATATCGCCGCGCAAAGAGGGTTAGCAATAATGCGTAGTGGTAGTGATTCATTGGATTTAGCGGTGCAATTTCATTGTCGACAAGATATGGGTGGGCATACACATGGTGATAAATTGGACTTTACTTTAAGTTCGCATGGAAGGGTTTGGATCCGAAAGACCTACGGAGGAAGTCCTTTTCAGCCGACATGGTATCACAGCTCGATATTAGTCGATGATATAGCCATCGGAGTAGGAGATCCAGACGGAGATAAGGTTCGCCAGCCAGGGACTCTATTAGAATGGCATCCTGATAGTCAACTTACTAAGGTAGCTGGTGATGCCACTTATGCATATACTTGGGAATGGCATTGGTCCCCTCAATCCGCTGCTAATGATCATCCTTGGTTAGGGTCTAATGGTTGGGAGGGAGTGAATGAAACATGGAATGATTTTCAATTTGTAAAAGGCGATGAGGCATTTTATGATATTCCATTTTATGATTATGCACATTGGCATCAAGAAGATAAGTTGGAGCGAATGATAAAGCGTGAATACAATCCTATGGAAAAGGTATTAAGGACTGTAGGTGTATTTAAAGGTGATCATCCATTTGTTTTGATTGCAGATGATATTCAAAAAGATAATAGTGAACACAATTACAAATGGTTAGGGCAATTGGCTCGTGACTTGACTATAGAATCGACAGATATTAATTTAGTTGATGAAGATTATAGAGCAGATTTCATTCTTAAAGAACCAGACATCGAAGGTGATCGTAGATTATTAGTTAGAGTATTGCATAATGAAAATTTCGACGGATCTACGCCGCCGGGTTACCAAGATACACTAGATTATGTAGATTTCTTTACGGGTAATCCCTTTAATTCTAATCCCAATTATGTTAGACCTAGGCTAATAGTAGAGAGTAATAGTGTTTCACCTGATTTTAAAATTTTACTTTTCCCTCACGTCGACGGAGACGTTTTGCCAATAACTTCTTGGAATAATAATAAAGATACACTCATGGTTACATGTGGATCAGAGGTAAACCATATTGCTTTTGAGCAAAATTCAACAGGAAGAACAGAATTTAATTTAGTTGGCGATTGTGGATTGGTTACTAATAATGCGGATGATGGTAAGGGATCATTGAGAGAGGTTTTATCATGTGTCGAAGAGGGCGATACCATTCGATTTAGTATTGGTTTGAAGAATCAAACTATAGCTTTGACCTCAGAATTGTTAATAGATAAAAGTTTCACGATTGAGAGCGATCTCTCTGAAAATATCACGATTGCAGCAGCAGATCCAACGGATATAGCGATGATAAATACTATTAAGGTAAGTAGTGGAAATCAACTCCATTTGATTGGGCTAAAGGTAGAAGGTGCTCACGGTCCTGAAGGTTCTTCGATTCTAAATAATGGTATGCTTTATCTAAGAGATATGATGATCAAAAAAGGAAGTGGTACGAATGCGAACTCCTCTATAAATAATACGAATGGAGCAGTAATGAATACATTTGGAGCATGTGTTATAGATTAGTAGATGATATTCTGGACTTCTAGCAAACGGTTTTTCCTTTTTTTATAACTGCACAAGAATTACATTTTAATATCACGATATATAATCATTTCAAGTGAAGAACTAGTAGAATCGTGTACTTGATTTTACTCATTGATTATCATAATTTTTTTCAAAGTGTAGTTTCCTTGCTTGGATATTATTTCAAGGAGATAAAGTCCAGTGCTTACTTTACTGCTGATATTTACTTTTAAGTTTTTTTCTTTGGTGTCGTCATACTTTTCTATGAAGTGGCCATTCAAGTTATAAAGTTTGATGTTAGATATTTGATTCTCAGTAGAAGAGATGTAAAAGTGAGAAGTTGCAGGGTTGGGATATATACTGATAGATTGAGAGAATAACTCATTGGCTGTACTGTTAGGGCTCTCATGAATATATGGACAACCTATTTCGTCTGTAATGCAATATGCAACAAGATTTCTATTAGGTGTCTCACCAGTCAGTAAAATGCCATATGAGAAAAAGAAATCGTAAAATTGTCCAAATCTTTCGAATCTTTCATCCGAGGCACCGATGAGGTGTCTATTAGAATTAAATCCAAATAGATGAACATTTGATCTACCTTTATGAGTTAAAGTGGAATTTCCGCATTGTATTATAGTGTCATTCACTATATGTTGGAAATCATACAAGAGATAATCTCTTTCGATGAAAGTGGTGTCATAGCAAAAGTCGACTAAGTTTTCTGGTGATCCGTATGTGTACACTTTTCTGTTTTCTAAGTCCTCTCTAATCAATATGAAAGGATAACTTGATAAATAATTAATGGTATTGTCAGAGTTTATTTCTGTATTTACTTTATGCATTATTTTATAATCTACTCCGTTGATCGTACTATCGCCGCTTATGTGTAAACCTTCATATTTTAGTGATTCAGGAAAACCAAACAATTCTTCTTTATACAACCAAGTGGCTCCCTCAGATACCATTGGATAGTAAGTAGGATGTATCTGATCTAAGGTGATTTGCAAGTCATTAAGATCATCAAGTATTCCATATTTATCTAGTTCTCTATTGTAACCTCCTGTCGCTATTATGATCGAACTGTTGTAAAATAGATCACCAATATTGCCAAGAATTTCGTAATTGTAAGGAAGATGTTGCGTAGTATTGATTTCGTAGGCTTCGATATTTTCGATTATCTCCACCGTCCATTCATTCATGGCACAATCTGCTATAATATCTCCTGACATTAATGAAAAATCATAGATTAAATACTCAGTTGCATTATTGAAATACTCGATACAATCTGATCCGTTGACACCTAATGGTAAGGAAGGCTGCAATACAAACTGAGCATAAACCTTACGATCACTTACATCATCTCTAATCAATGCAAATAGATTTTCAGATGATATACTTAGATTGAGATTTCCTTCATTGTCATTGGTAAGAGTTAGGTTATAGAGTTTTTTATATGCCATTCCATTGATTATACTATCTCCTGCTATATGGTAGCCGCTGAAGTATTGATCAAAACTCATTGTACTTTCATTAGATCCAGTAGTATTATAAATCCAAGTAGCTCCCTCGACCGCCATGGGTTGATAGTTTTGTGCAGTGGAGAATCGGAGAGTAGAGAATATAGAGATTAATATGAGTATGGTTCGCATATGTAATTATATAAATGAACTATAATGTACGAACTATATCTCAACTATAGTTTTATAATTTTTCTTTTTGTCTTGTTGAAACAATAATATTGACATACATAATGATATATTATTTAATTCAGCAATCTTCATCTGTAATATGCGTGATGCCTCAGAAATGAAACTAGAAAAAGTAGCAAAGCAAATATCTAAAGTTACTCTAAGAGTTATTGCTAATGAAGTCAATACAGATCCAAAAGCACAATAAATAAGGCCATATCTATCATCCCTTATTACTCATAGCAGATAGTAATTTGATCCATTGATTAATAGAAATGAACGATATTATTGCGAATGGTAATTGAGGTTTTCATTTATATATGGACAAAGATAAGTCGATCAAAAATTCTATTTCTTCTCCGCCATAATGCCATACACCATAGGTAGTTTATTGCCCATAGTTTTGATACGGTATTTTCGATCTTCGATTTTTATAGTAGCGTCACCAAAACAATCGTAAGGAGAATAATCATATTCTGTCACTGAAGATATGCTTAAACCTTGATTGATGAGACTCATGATTATTTCTCCGAGACCATGGTTCCAAGTGATACATTGACTATTAAGTTCTTCATCTCCATCAGTATAAGTACCTTCTTCTTCTATTATAGGCTCAGTATTGAAATATCTATACGTCACCTTAGTAAAATTATCATCAAACATCCATAATGCAGGATGAAAATCTACAATCAAAAATTTTCCTCCAGGTTTCAAAAAATGATTCACTACTTCTGCCCATTTGTTGATGTCCGGTAACCATCCAATAGTGCCATAGCTTGTAAAGACTAGGTCGTAGTGTCCTTCATGATTTTGAGGTAAATCGTAAATGTCTGAGCAAATAAATTGTGCATTGGAATTGCAAATTGAAGACAATTCTTTCGCTCTTTGCACTGCTTTTTCGGATAAATCTACACCAGTAGCTTTTGTACATCCTTGTCTTGTCCATTGTATGGTATCTTGACCAAAATGACATTGAAGGTGTAGTATAGATTTTCCAGTCACATCTCCCAAAAGTTCTAACTCTATAGAATTAAGAGAATTTTTTCCTTCGATAAATGATTTATTATCATAGAAGTCAGAATCAAAATGCACTTCCGTTCTTTTGTCCCAAGTAGCCTTATTGATCGCTTTGTAATCTATTTCGTTGCTCATGATCTAGAATCCTAATTAGTTTATTCTTGCAAATATACTAAAGACTAGAATTGTACACCGAACATAAAAGTCCATTCTGCGAATCCGAATGCTTGACTTGCTTTGTCGATGGAGTCAGACGTTGTTCTAATATTAGGCATATGAATAAATCCTCCTTTTACTTCTGATTTGATATAGAATTTTTGAAAAAATCTGATGTCAAAAGCAATTAATGAATTTAAGCCATAACCTGCAATATTAAAATCGTCATGTCTTTCTCGGCCTAAAATTTTAGCATTTGTTTTGGGTAATAAAAAGCCTGTGCCTACACCTATGTCGCTATGTAAAGAAATAAATTTCCACTCTAATAATTCAGTCGAGTATCTGATATCCGTGCTTATATAGTTGAGGCCATCTGTATGTTCAAATTGTAAGAATTCTTCTGATAATACAATTGCCTCATTATCATATTGATTAACTATTGGACTGTCCAAGAAATGTGTCGAACCCGTAATTTGGACGGATTGCCCATTGGTCATTACATATTTCATATGATCTACTCCTATAGATACACTTAGATGATCTGTAATAAAGTATCCAATCCTAAAATTGTATTGCGGTACGCTAAAGGTTTTTGGATTGAAATAAAGATTTGCGCGATATTTTGAAGGTCTATCTGTTGCGGTCACATCTTTAAGAATGAAGTCATAGTCAATACCTTGAAAGCGAATATCAGAACTTGTATATGCGCTTACATTCCAGCCATAGTCTATATAAAAATCTCCTTTTTTACTTTTTAAGTCTAGCACCAATTCTTGACTATGTGAATAGTGAGAGAGTAGAATGGCTAAGAGAAAGACCGCAATTCTACGGACAATTGTGATTGATGGCATTGAGTGTAGTTGACTAAAGTTGAACGAAGATAGCATTAGTAAGTACTTGACGAAGTATTCAAATTTTTTATTCTTCATTAACTTGAGAAATCAATCCAATGCACTGGATAGAGCAAAAACTTAATTTTTATTTGGTATTTATATTTAAAATTGATCTCTTGGCAAATATTATGTGGTATTCAAATTTTGCGATTGTTTATTTTTTATATATGAAAAATATTGATGTATATTACTGGTATTATTCATCAAAACAGAATTATTATGGATTTAGGATTAATCATCAATCTTTTAAGTGGTGCACTTGGAGGAAATGTAGCCGGTAAACTTATGAAGGGAAGTTCATTAGGAACGCTTTGGAATTCCGTTGCTGGAATCGCTGGAGGAGGAATAGGTGGACAAGTATTAGGTATGTTAGGAGTAGGTGCGGCTTCAGCAGCAAGTAGTGGCAGTATGGATATAGGAAGCATACTTACACAAGTAGCTGGCGGTGGTGTCGGTGGCGGCATTGTAATGGCCGTAATTGGCATGGTCAAAAAGATGATGGCAAAGTAGAAGGCAATCGTACTATGAGTTAATAAGTATAGAGACCTGCGTAAGCAGGTCTTTTTTGTTTTAAATAAAAAAGCAGTCATTTTTGGGATGACTGCTTTTTGGGTGGAGTGATAAATCGTACTAGTTAGATTTCGTTGTCTAGCAGATCTGTTACTACATGATATCTCGGATCATCAATAGAATCTTCAATGACCGTAGAGAATTTTGGATTTGCTTTTATTAATAGAGTTTTGCATTCAGGACTCAAGTGAGTAAACTTTATATTTTTACCAAGATCTAAGTATTTGTTAGCAATCCCTCTCATAGCTTCGATCCCAGAATGATCACTTACTTTAGATTCGATAAAGTCAATTTCTACGTTTTCCGGGTCGTTGCGAGGATCAAATTTTTCATTAAAGTTTTGGACACTACCAAAGAATAGCGGACCCCATATTTCATACACTTTTGTGTTTTCTGATTTCATTCTTTTTCTTGCTCTAATCATAGTCGCATTTTTCCAAGCAAATACCAAGGCAGAAATGATTACTCCCGCTATTACTGCAATGGCCAAATCCATATATACTGTAATGGCTGAAACGGCAATCAATACAAATGCATCAGCTCTAGGTATTTTAGTAATTATTCTGAAGCTTGACCAAGCAAATGTTCCGATGACTACCATAAACATTACACCGACTAATGCTGCAATAGGTATCTGTTCGATTAATGGAGCTGCGAAAAGGACAAACATTAATAATGCGATGGCGGCTACCGTTCCTGATAATCTGCCTCGACCACCACTTTCGACGTTGATGATAGACTGGCCAATCATAGCACATCCTCCCATGCCACCAAATAAACCATTTAGAATATTGGCGCTACCTTGAGCGACACATTCTCTATTCCCGCTTCCTCTCGTTTCTGTGAGCTCGTCTACTAGATTAAGTGTCATAAGTGACTCTATAAGACCAACTGCAGCCAATATAAATGCTGTGGAGATGATCAATGCCCAATGGTCGCCGACAGTAGCGAACATTGCAAAAATTTGCGATTGGAAGGTCGGCAATCCACCTTGAAGGCCTTCTCCTCCACCATCTCTAATAAACGAACCTACGGTACTTACATCTATTCCTCCGAAGATTGTGATTGCTGCTACAACTAATATAGCAACTAATGCAGAAGGGATTTTCTCAGTTAGCTTGGGAAGTCCCCACATGATAGCCATGGTCAATGCGACCAGTCCTAGCATGGTATACATATTCGATCCAGTCATCCATTGCATAGTGCCATTGACGTTTTCTTTAAATAGTCCAAGTTGAGCTAAGAATATGACTATAGCCAGTCCGTTTACAAATCCCATCATTACTGGGTGAGGAATTAGTCTGACGAATTTTCCAAGTCTAAAAACACCAGCCATAATTTGTATTCCACCCACTATAAGAAGTGTAATAAACAGCCACTGCAAACCTAAATTACTTATGGGAGTAGCGAGTGCATCTCCGACTTCATTGCCCTTAGCAATCATGTGTACCATTACGACAGCCATAGCACCAGTAGCTCCAGATATCATACCTGGCCTACCACCAAATAATGCAGTCACTATTCCCATCATGAAGGCTCCATACAAGCCTACTAAAGGATCTATACCTGCTACAAAAGCAAAAGCGACTGCCTCAGGAACAAGTGCTAGTGCAACGGTAAGACCTGAAAGAATGTCGTTCTTTGGGTTTTCAGTAAAATTATTAAATAATCTTCTAGTCATAATGATATCTCTTTGTCAGCAATTAGAATTTTCTGATGGTTTCAGACTTCTAAAAGTGCGCAAAGATAACCTTTCTAACGAGAGTATACAGAGCGTTATATATTTAGGAAATTAATATGTATTTAGAAATGATAATAGAGAAAGGGTTATTGAATCTCGTTTTGATTGTATAAATAATTAAAAAAGAAATTCTGCACCGAAGAATATGGAAGATCCATTAAAATTGAATCCTAAAGAGTTGAAATCCGCTTCGCCAGCCTCAAAATTTAATGAGTCATTATTGCGTTTTCCAAAAGAATAAATAAGTCCACCAACATTGGTACGTAGTCTCAACCATGGGCTGATTTCATATTGCGCACCTAATGATAGACCAAAATTATTGCTGGTTTCTTCAGCAAAAAACTCGTCAATAGAATTGTTGTTAAAAGAGAATGTGCTTTTTTGAAATGATCTTCTAAAATAAGGTGAGGTATAAGCTTGTAATTTACTTTGAGGATTAAAAATGTATCTCATGAAAGCACCAATCGAATTACTAGTAGCCTCTTGTATCAATAAACCATTAAATGTATCATCCGTCTCAGAAGAACTATTAGTGAGTAATAAGTCTAATCCAATAATCCAATGTTTGTCCATCTGGTAACCTATGGTAGGGTTGAGGCTGTAGGATGTATTCTTAGCATTTTGATTGGATCCAGATACGATGCCTATACCATCAATAAATATGGTCGCACTTTTATTTTCGGATGTATTAAAATTAATTGACCCACCAATGAATAGACCTTTTTTGGGTTCTTCCAAAGTTTCTTCACTAAATTGTGCATGAGTGTAGAATGAAGCGAAAAGTGTAAATAATAAGGTGATAACTAATGCTTTCATAATGGGATGAATTATTTATTATTCAACTAATATAATTATTATACAATGGACTTTCGTTAAATCTATAATGGTTCAAATGATTTTCTAAGTTTCAATAGAGATTGCTTTAATTTTTCTCTTTCATCAATGTAAAAAACTATATTCTCAAATTTCTTTTTTCTTCCGTACAACCCAATTAACTGATATTCTGATTCAAGATGCAGAATCACATTGTGCGAATCTAATAATCCCAAAGGAGAAAGAGCGATCGTCTTCGTGTCTTGTTCTGAAATGGATTTGCGACTTAGTTCAATGTTTTTAATTTCTTCTACAGCTATATCTACTTGGCTAAAAAATCCATATCTAAGTTGCAATATTTTATTTTCAAAATTGAGCACGATAGGTCTTCGACTTATAGACTTTATCAATGCAAATATTTGCAATAGACTATACAAGGTTAGGCCTGATGCTACCCATGCCCAGAAAATATTATACTTGGCAATGAGCATATGTACTACAAATAATTCAATACAGGCAAGACCCATAAAAGCATATATTACCGATAAGATTCCATTTTTTTGATGGTAGGTAAATTCGTTATCGGTATATGTCAATTTCTTCTTCCAATGTATAATGCTGTAATAAATTACTGAAATCTCCGTGGCTAGTAGGCCATTAACAGGAGAAGGCAATACTTTTGCTGATGCTTCAGAAATAAGGTCGTAAAAATCAAGGTTTTCAGTTTTTGATTTAGAAAACGATAGGTAGATAAGTCTCGCTTTCCAAAGTACAAAACTAATTACACCAAGTTCAACTAAGGGCAATGCATAGGCTTTAGCCAAATTAAGCACCCCTTGGTCTTTTTCTGGAATGATGTAAGAAGCGACAATAATACTAATGATGAAAACAGAGACTACGGTAATTTTTGGAACTGTCTTTTTGCGTATCAGCAAATAGTAAATAATCGGAGTTGTGAGTACGAGATCTAAAGTGACAGGAATAGCAAGCTCTTCAAAATAATATGGACTATTAACTAATGCCCAAATGCATGCAATAAATAATACAGGAATACCTGTAATGAAAAGATGGTAATTAAGCGTCAATCTTGTATCCATAAGTCATACATTTTTGATAATTAACCTTGGCTACTTATACAACGAAAAATTGTATGAAAATGTGCTCGTAAATTATATTTTTATTGGGTCTAAATCTCCACAAAAAAAGCCCTTGATGAATCAAGAGCTTTTTATATGTTATGCATTAGATTCTCACTAAGGTTTTAATGATGTCGTAGCTCTTTCGATAGTTTTCTTCAATACTTTAGCGCTACTACCGCCTACCATGATATCAAATTCTCCGTCTTCCACATGGTAATTACCTTCATTATCATAGAAGCCTAACTCTTTATCAGTTAGACTAAAAGTGATGGTTTTACTTTCACCAGATTTTAACATCGTCTTTTCAAATCCTTTAAGTTCTTGAACGGGCCTGTTTATACTCGCAGCTAGATCTCGGATATAAAGTTGAGTGACTTCTTCTCCATCCATTTGTCCAGTATTAGAAACAGTTACAGAGGCTAGATAGCCAGTGTTGTTTTGACTTACTGTAAAGTTAGAATATTCAAATGACGTGTAACTTTCACCATGACCGAAAGGGTAGAGTGCACTATTCTCCTCGTCAATATAATGCGACCAGAATACTAAATTGGGATCAGGGTGTTGACTTGGACGACCTGTGTTTTTATAGTTGTAATATAATGGCATTTGACCAACAGACCTTGGAAAAGACATAGGTAGTTTACCACTAGGATTGTATTCTCCCATAATGATTTCAGCAAGTGCATTGCCAGACTCAGTACCTAAGTGCCAAGCTTGTACTATAGTTGGAATATTTTCATCGGCCCAACTCAAATCTAATGGACGACCGCTCATTACAATTAGTACAATATTAGGATTAACAGCATGTACTGCTTCTAATAGTTCTTGTTGTAATCCAGGAAGGTCTAATGATGTTCTACTTCGAGCCTCTCCTGATTGAAATCCATGTTCGCCTAATACCATGATGACTTGATCTACTTCTTTGGCCTTCGCGACCGCTTCATCGATACCTGTACGGTCATCTTCATTTATTTTAGTTTCGAATACAAAATTCGTCGGTGCAGTAGTAAGCTGCACTCCTTGTAAAAATGACCAATCGACATCCTTATATTTTGTTAATCCTTCTTCTACTGAGATAGCGGTATTGTCTTTTCCTGCAATCCTCCAACTACCCAATGGACTATTTTTTTCGGATACGTGAGGGCCTATTACCGCTATACTCTTTTTATCTTTTATGGGCAATCCTGCGTTTTCATTTTTAAGAAGTACCACAGATTTTCTTGCCATATCTCTAGCCGCCATTTTTAATTCATCAGAACCAATGACTTGCGCTTCTCTATTTAGATCACAATATTTAAATGGATCTTCAAAGAGACCTAACTCTTGTTTAAGATTTAAAATTCTTCTGGCAGCATCATCTATCAATGCCATATCTACTTTTCCTTCTTCTACTAAAGTTTTTAAATGCTTCACATAGATATAAGATTCCATATCCATATCGCTACCTGCGAGGACCGCCTTAAGTCCAGCTTCCTTATCGTCTGCGGCAAATCCATGGGCTTTCATTTCTCCAATTGATCCCCAATCAGATACGATCATACCTTCATAGCCCCATAGGCCTTTAAGTATTTCACGTTGTAGTTTTATATGTCCTGTCACAGGTACTCCATTCATTTCATTAAATCCATTCATAAAAGTAGAAACGCCAGCATCTACACAAGCTTTAAATGGAGGAAGTACTACGTTATGCAAAATTTCACCACTAATTACAGATGTGTTATAATCTCTTCCACCTTCTGCAAATCCATATCCAGCAAAATGCTTGGCACATGCGGCTAAAGTAGAAGGGTCAGATAGGTCATCTCCTTGAAAGCCTTTGACTCTTGCAGCAGCGATAGCACTGCCTAAGTATGGATCTTCACCAGCGCCTTCCATAACTCGTCCCCAGCGTGCATCTCTTGAGATATCTACCATAGGTGCAAAGGTCCAATTCAGACCTGAAGCCGCAGCTTCCTTAGCGGCCATTTTAGCAGATAGTTTTATAGCTTCCATATCCCATGATGCACTTTCAGCTAGAGGAATAGGTGATATAGTTTGGTATCCATGTATGACATCAAATCCGAAAATCAATGGGATCCCTAATCGAGTCTCATTGACTGCAATTTCTTGTACTTTTCTTACTTGTTCTACACCTCTCACATTAAGCATCGAACCTACTAGTCCTGAACGCAGGTTTTCGTATTTCTTTGCTGCATCACCATCTTTAGGGCTAGGTCCAGTAACGTTCCAAAAACCATTGTATTGATTCATTTGACCTATCTTTTCATCCAGAGTCATTTTCTTCAATAGGTCTTCTACATTTTTATATTTGACCGGAGAAGTGATTGTATTTTTATTCTCTATTTTTTTAGGTGCACCGCAACTTATTAGACAAGCTATTGCTAATGCGCTTAGGATAATTATTCTTCCCATTGTATAATTTTAATCAGTTAGTTGTAATTTAAAGAAACCTAGAAATATTTGATTTTCTAGGTTTCATGTTTTGTTTATTGCATTAAACTTCTTGGTATACTCGTACCCAATCCACTATCAGTTGTTGTGGCCATATCTGCGTATCGACACCCATCTTTCCTCCCCAATTACCACCTACGGCGATGTTGAGAATGAGATGAAATCTCTCATCAAAAGGCCATTCTTTTTCTGTCTTGTTTCTATTCTTAAATGAATGATATTGATCTCCATCTATAGACCATTTAATTTCATTTTCATCCCATTCAACTGTATAGGTTTTAAATGAAGATTCAGCATCTGGTTGATAAATCGCTTTGCCCACTTGCGTACCAATCATATGATTAAATGAAGTCGTATGTACTGTACCATAAATAGTATCCTTTTCGTAGCCTACATGTTCCATGATATCTATTTCACCACTATTTGGCCAATGACCAAACTTGTTATCTGTAGGTAACATCCATATAGCTGGCCAAGTACCAAGTCCAGTGGGTAACTTAGCCCTGATAGAAATTTTTCCGTAAGTCCAATCTCCTTTATTTTTAGTCACTAATCGAGCAGAAGTATATTCTTTACCTCCCATTTTAGATTTATGTGCTTCTATAATTAGATGACCGTTTTCTACTCTGCCATTGCGCTTATCAGATTCAGTATAATATTGGAGTTCATTATTTCCCCAGCCACACACTCGAGGACAACCATCACCAATATCGTAATTCCATTTCGTCTCGTCTGGTAAACCGTTAGTATCGAATTCATCAGACCAAACTAATTTCATTTCTTTACTCGCTGACAATACTTTAGTCTTACTTGACTGATTATCTTGACAAGAAGCTAAAAGCAGTATACAGCTGAGAAAAAGTAGTTGAAAAATATTTTTTTTCATGTCTATACTATTCTACCTCTTGGTATACTCTCACATAATCTACTTCCATTCTTGACTCCGTAAATCCTGCTTCAATTTCACCGCCTAAAGTTCCTCCCATAGCGATATTGAAAATTAAAAATTGATCCGAAGTGAAAGGCCAAGTATCTGCATTATATACTTCAGGCTGATACGTATAATATGTACTGCCATCTACAGAAAATTTTACACGATCTTCCGTCCATTCCACTTCATATATATGGAATTCGCTAGATACGCCAGGTACATTGATATTTCCTTTATTGAAAGTGTTACCAAAACTAGACGGCGTATGTATGGCTGCTAGAATTCTATTTTGATCATTCCCAATATGCTCCATAATATCTATTTCGCCACAAGTAGGCCAACCAACCTCTGGAAAGTTAGCACCCAACATCCATAAGGCAGGCCAAGTACCTTTTCCGAATGGAAGTTTTGCCTTAATCTCTACCTTGCCATATGTAAATTCAAATTTGTCTTGAGTCTTCATACGCGTAGAAGTAAATTGAGATCCAGAGAAATTTTCTCTCTTGGCAATAATATTTAGAATTCCATTTTCGACAAATACATTATCTGCTCTATCTGTATAGAATTGTTGCTCTCCATTTCCCCATCCATTATTTCCGGTACCTAGATCATAACCCCATCTAGAACTACTTGGAGGACCATTGAATAAAAAGTCGTCCTCCCAAACCAATTCATATTCTATTTCTGGTTCTGAGTTGGTAGCATCCGTAGCTCTAAATCTTTGATACCAAGCGAATTCTCCTCCTGCATCATCTTCTTGAATTACTCTTACATAGATTACATCTTCAGTATAGGCTAATATTTCATAAGTGCTAGATCCTAGATAATAGCTCATGAAAGAGTTGTTGCCTAATAGGAATCCGACGTTAGTCGAATTAGTAAGTCCAGAGGTAGTTTCAAAAAATCCTAATGATACTTTGCCAATTTCTGGAAAATCATAACATGCATCTTCATTGGGATCACCTGTACCTAATGCGCTGATGACTTCTCCTCTATTGAAATAAGTTACGGCATTGCTCTTAAGTTCATAATCTACATTACTACCATTCATAGAGAAGGTAAGTGTATCTTCATATAGACATCCTTCAGACTCTTTTTCGAATGGTTGAGCGGTATACCAAATTGGCTCACCGACAGCATTGCCATCAGCGTCAAATTTTGGTCCTACACCAAGGTGCGCAGGTACTTCTTTTTCCCAGACCCAATCACGAGAGTCTCCACCAGTTAATGTTTGTATTAAGTCAGCGGGAGCTTCGTATATTACATTGACCGACACGTCGAGGGTAGCATTGGTTGCTACTCCACCAGGACCATAAGCAATTACCTTTACGGTATAATCGCCAGAGCTTCTGTAGATTGCTGTGAGTTTTCCATCTCCGCTTACCGTCGCATTTTCAGTATCACTAATGCCTAAAAAATAATGATAGATAATTGCTCCTTCTGCATCAGCATCAAAGGTCACCATTCCAGATCCATCAGGACTTACCGTTGCCGAAGCCGTTAGATTTTTTGGTGCAGTGAGATCACTTACTTCTCCAATTTCTTCTTGGCATCCCATTAATCCTATTAGGAAAAAGGCCACCAAGAAGTATTGTATTTTATTTAAATTTTTCATTTCTCTTGTTGTATTACAAATTGAAATAATAGTATTAATCATATTCTAATTAAGTTATTGTTGTGTGATATCATCGAAGTAGAAATCGGCTCCATCTCCTGCGTTGCCGAAGTCAAAGAATATAACTACTCTTCCATAATCTTGAGTAGCATCCAAATCGCTAAAATCAAAAGATAAAGTTTCCCAAGTATCTGCCACAGTATTAGTTGCTGGAATTTCTACAGCGATATTATTATCTGCCTTATTTTCTATTTTTAATAAGACTTGGATATCCGCTTTAGGAGACCATGTTTTCATGCTAAAAGTAGTACCTGCTGAAACATCTAGTTTATCAGTAAGATCGATAAATGAACCTGCCCAAACTTCGGATCCTGCAGCCTTATTAAGATGGCCTACTCGTGTAGAAGTATTTTCTCCACTTGGATCAGGATTATCTACTACATCGGTTGCAGCGTTTCCAAAATTCGTAAATGCATATTCTATATCCGCTTCGAAGTCGATAGGCATAACAATCTCAGGATCGGTTCCACCGCCTCCGCCACCGCCGGTTCCGCCACCTTCACCTTGAGTGATATTGTCAAAGTAATAGTCGGAATCATCACCAGTCTGACCAAAATCCATGAATACGATTACCTTACTGTAATCTGCAGACTGATCTACACTGCTGAAATCAAAGCTTAGATTTTCCCATGCATTGCTCGTAGTGGTGGTAGCCATAATTTCTACAAAAACATTTGGATCAGTACTATTCTCTACTTTCAGTAATACAGTAGCTCCAGATTTTGGACTCCATACATCCATAGACATATTGGTCTCTGTGCTAAAATCAATTGGGTTTGGAAGTTCAACTAATCCACCAGCCCAAACTTCTGCACCTCCAGCCTTGAAGAATCGCACCACTTTATTGGATTGATTACCATTCATATCTGGGTTATCAACTATCGAAAGTTCAGCGTTTCCGAATGATATTAAATTATAATCTATTTCATCACTTTCAAAATCAATAGGAAATCCAAGTTGCACAGCAGGCAATACGATGCTTACTGTTTCTGTCGCTTCTATAGTTGTTACAGATCCTGATCTAGCAATTACTCTAACTTCATATTCACCACCTTCTGTATAGCTATGTGTCGCAGACGATCCATCCATAATTATGGTCGGTTCTTCGTTGGATACATCTCCAAAAAATACATCGTAACTCATCGCATTAGTAGCGGTAGGAGTTACGGTGATGACATTAGTATTGACTTCATCTATAGTGATGTCCAATACCAGATCACTTGGTGGGTCGAAAGCTACTGTTACGTTTTGAGTAGCTTGAAGTGAATCACCCATCACGTTGAATGCTGTTCCTGTTATTGTGAAAGTACCTTCAGCGTATTGATGTGTGGCTGATGCTCCTACATCTAGCCTTTCTTCTGCGGTGCCGTCTCCATAATTCAGTTTAAAATATGCGGCACTTTCTGCAGTAGGAGTAACTTTTACTAGGCCTACTTCATTGGCATCAGATATTACATTGATCTGCAAGTTAGCAGGTGCAGTTATTGATATGCCTGTGAAAGGATCATCGTCGTTACAGGCTATAATCGTTACGATTGCCAATAACATTAATATTGTTTGTTTTATGTATTTCATTTTCATCAATTAAATTGATTAATTTTTGTGTCTATTATAATATACGTGGAGATTTAATATCCAGGATTTTGTGCCCAGATATTTCCTGCTACATTTATTTCTACCAGTGGAATAGGGAAGAGCTCATGCTTGCCTACTACAAATCCTGGAATTTTATCAGCAGCTTCTCCTCTTCGCACAAGATCGAAAAATCTATGTCCCTCTCCTGCTAGTTCTAATCTTCTTTCTCGTTGGATTTCTTGTTCTAAGATTCCTCCTGTAGAAACTAAATCATTCAAGTCCGCTCTAGCTCTTACTCTATTTACATATTCTAATGCTTTGTCATCATTGCCATTTGCATTATGTGCTTCGGCAGCAAGTAATAAAACATCACTAAATCTTATCGATCTGTAATTAGTAGAATTTGTCAAATTAGGATCTTGAAAAGCCTCTCCAGTTCGAGGTATATATTTATGGTTATAATATCCTGTGTGCTCCCATCCTTCACCATAAGTAACGGTTTCGCCTTGAGATTCTTGTTCTGCTTTATAAGCTTCGATGTCCATGATGGTAGCTCTCAATCTTCCATCATTAGGAGTAAATTGATCCACTAAATCTTGTACTGGCACATTAAAGCTGAATCCACTAGCATAAGTAGGACCATTATAACCTCTAATTCCAGAGAAACCTACCATCACATTTCCTTCGCTACATTGCAAACAACCAAAACCCGCTCCTTGGATATTCGAATATTGTATTTCAAATACGGATTCAATATTATTTTCTCCAACTTGAGTAAATAAAGTGTTATAGTCATCGTATAAATCATAAACACCAGATTCAATAACTTGATCTAAGACTGTTGCCGCTTCAATATTTTTTCCTTGAAAAATTAAAACTTTTCCAAGTAATGATTGAGCTGCTCCTTTGGTAACTCTACCTTTTTCGTCCCATGTATCTGGTAGTACACTGGCTGCAAATTCTAAATCAGATTCTATTTGCGCGTATACATTAGATTGTGGTTCTCTACCATACTCCTGTACTGATCCAAAGCTTACTCTGACATCTACAGGCATGGGTATATCTCCAAACCACTTCGTCAATTCGAAGAAATAGTATGCTCTCAAAAAGGATACTTGACCCATTACTAAATCTTTATTTTCGAAATCTGTTTTATCGCGGAATTCAAAAATATAATTACATCTATTTACTCCTGCGTACATCCAATTCCATAAGTCTTGCAACTGTGTATTCACAGGTCCATGAGTCATGTCATCGATTTCTTGAAAACCTGGTACATCGTTGGCATTTTCGCCACCACAAAGCGTATTGTCCGAAGCAAATTCACCCATCATTACATTGATGTAAGAAGATTGAAGCATATCGTAAGCACCGATTAAGGCTTGCTGATAATCATCTTCAGAATTAAAGAATGTTTCCGAGCTAATTTGAAAAGGTGGATCTACTTCTAGGAATGATTCGCTACAAGATTGACCAATCATAATGATCGCGGCCAAGACCCAAATTTTTATATTATTTATCTTTCTCATATTCTATAAAGTTATTTTGATTCCAGCAATGTATGTTCTTGCCTGTGGGTAATATCCGATATCAATTCCAGATGCCAGTGGACTACCTGAAGAGATATTAGGATCGAATCCTTGATATCTTGTAAACGTGAATGGATTACTAATCGATCCGTAAATTCTTACGTTTTGGAAGCCAACGCTCTGTGCTCCATACTTAGGAATTGTATATCCCATTTGAAGTGATTTCACACGCAAATAAGATCCATCCTCTACAAAGAAATCTGAAAATAAATTGTTATCTGTAGCTCCAGTTGTAAGTCTAGGTACTTCATTACTTGTTCCCTCTCCATGCCATCTGTCAATACTATATGCAGTTTTATTAGTCAGTGGTAAGTTACGTGCATAATTACGCACAATATCTCTTCCCACTTGAGCATCTGCAAACGCAGAAAAATCAAATCCATGAATATCTGCACCGATGCTAAATCCAAAAATATATTCTGGAATAGGATTACCAATAAATGTTCGATCTAAATCATCAATCACACCATCGCTATTTTGATCTACAAATCTGAGATCACCTGGAAGCGCATTAGGCTGTGACACGTGAGATTCAATTTCAGTAGTGTTTTGGAAAATACCATCCGTTTCTAAACCATAGAAGTAACCAATTGGTTGTCCTACTTCCCATCTTGTCGGAGGCAACTGGCCGATAGAGAATCCACCACCTTCGATAAATTCGATGCCGTCATTTAGACTTGTAGTTTCATTTTTTAGTTTGGATCCGTTAACACCAAAATTCAAATTGACATTTTCGGATACGTTATATCTATAGTTAATAGCTAATTCAAATCCTGAATTTTTAATCGATCCAGCATTGGCGATGGGTAATGCCCCTCCAGGAGCTGTATATCCAGTCAATCCAGATACAGGAATCGATAATAGTAAATCATTACTTTCTTTAATGAAGTAATCTGAAGAAATGGTAATTGCTTCGCCAAATAAATTGAGATCTAATCCAACATTAAACTGTGTGTTACGCTCCCAATTAATATCTGGATTTGCGCTTGCACCAATCGCCTGTCCTGTGATTAAGTTGTCACCAAAAATATATTCTGCTTCACCATTGAGTCCAGATACATATCTAAAATCTCCAATCTTATCGTTTCCTGTTTGACCGTAACTTAATCTAAGTTTAGCAAAATCAATAATGCTATTGTCTTTTAAAAATTCTTCTTCACTCATGACCCATCCCAAAGATAATGATGGGAAAACTCCAAATCTATTATTAGGTCCAAATCTAGTAGTACCATCTCTTCTGATAATACCTGAGATGAGATATTTATAGTTATAAGCATATTGTACTCTAGCAAATTGAGACATCAATCTAAAGATTCCAGTGCCAGAACTTGCACCACCTGGTCGGATCTCATTTGCTTGTGATACAGACGCGAATTCCCAAGAATTATTAGGTACTCCAAATCCAGTAGCAAAAACACCTTGGAAGTTTTCTTCATACATAGATAAACCTGCTGTCACATCTACTTTGTGTACATCATCATGCGTATGTGTATAATTTAAAACATTATCCCAACCCCAAGATGAGAAGGTCTGTGTAGATTCGCTTACTGAACTTTCTACAGTATTAAATACCTTACCTGCACCATAGAATGCGATCGGAGAAAATCCTCTATTAGTCACTAGTGAAAAATTAAATGGTAAGCTAGAACTGAAAGTAAGGCCTTCACCAAAATCATACTTTAAACCCACTGTACCATTAAATCTATTGACATCTACATTATTATATGTGTTTGCAATTTGTTGTAATGGATTAATAACTTCAGCACCCAATCCTTCAGCAAGCGTAAAATCACCATTTTCGTCAAAAGGTGTCAATGTAGAAGGCATATTTAATGCATTAAACAAGACAGATCCAATCGCATTTTCGCTTAAAGTTTTTCTATTTTGTTTTGCATAAGTAACTACCGAGTTGAATGCTAATTTTTCTGTTAGATCGACATCGAGATTTACATTTCCTGTATATCTATTGAAGCCTGCTTTTTCTCCACCTACTATTCCTTGTTGGTCAAAATAAGATCCACCAATAGCATATCTAGCTTTATCTCCTCCACCTCTCACATTGAGATAGTAGTTTTTGATAGGTGCTTTTTGAAATACTTCGTCTTGCCAATTAGTACCTTCTCCAAGATTAGAAATTTCACCGTAAGGAGGAGTTTGTCCACCATTGGCATGAGCTTCATTAGTGAGGATAGCATATTCAGTAGCATTTAAGACAGGGATCTGACGTGCCGTAGTCTGTGTGCCTACATAAGCGTGAAAATCTATTACAGGCTTATCACTTTTAGTTCCCTTCTTAGTGGTGATGAGTACTACACCATTAGCGGCTTGTACTCCGTAAATACTAGCAGATGCATCTTTAAGAATATTGATGCTTTCTATATTATACGGATCCAAAGCGCTTAGGTCGGCATACCTTACTCCGTCTACAAGTATAAGTGGATTATTATCCCCATTAGTAGATATTCCTCTGATACGAATATTATAGCCACCACCTGGTGATCCTGACTGAGAGCTAATCTGTACTCCAGCGGATTGTCCTTGAAGTGCTTGCTCCAAACGATTAGGATTCAAAGCTGCTATTTCTTCAGCTTTTACTACCGAGACAGCTCCCGTTATTTCTTTCTTAGTAGATGACCCATATCCGATCACTACGACTTCATTAAGCGTGGCAGATGTAGCACTAAGAGCCATGTTAATAGCATCTAAAGTGGTAACTGTAACTTTTGAGGATTCATATCCTACGTAGCTCATTTCAAGCACATCACCTACCGAAGCAGATATTTCGTAATTGCCATCTAAGTCGGTAACCGTTCCGGTTGTAGTGGTACGATTAAAAACATTGGCAAAAGCCAATCCCTCATTGGTGCTGGCATCCGTGAGTGTGCCTGTAATTGTTCCTGTCTGGGCTAATAATCCTAATGGCATTAAGTATAGGATAGCCAGCCATAATCTTTGTTTCATATGGTGTATGTTATTCTAATCTTTCTAAATTATTTAGGAAAGATTATTCTAAAATATTAAATAAAATAGAGCATCAACTGCTGATGTCTCGAAGAAAGTTTTTCGATAAGTAAAGACTTGTAGTCTTCAAAAAAAAGCAAACCAAACCGTGCTATATGAAACGGTTCGGTCTGCTATGTACCAATTAAAAATAAATCTAATTGGTACTACTCAATTTACATTTTTACAAATCTCTTTGTACTTCTGAATGTATCAGTTGTAAGGGATAGCATATATGTTCCTTGTGGGTAATCTGCTACATTGATAGCATTACCGTTAGTATTATTTCCTATTTGAATCGTATTCATTAATTCTCCTTGTAAAGAAATAATTTGTACTATTCCATTTTCAAAAGATGTGAGTACGTCTAGATACATCATATCTTGCGCAATCGTAGGATATAATTTGATCAGGTTATTATTTGCTTCTAAATCATTAGTTCCTACAGCACACATTTCACATGATTCAAAACATACTTCGCCAGCTTCAGAGGTAGCTTCTGCTCCTTCTAAATCGATCTCTCTATTCGTAAATTGTCCATCATCAGTGGTAAACGTACATGGACTTCCAGCTACTAAATTCTCCCATCCTTCTGGACCGTTTTTGAATTTGTATTCATATCTGATTTTTTCAAGCTCTAATTCTATCGTCCAAATTCCGTCTCCATCATCATCAGTCATTAGGATGTCACTCCAGTTTGAAAACTGACCTGCTATACGCACACCTTCAGGATGTACTTCAGCAACTTCACTCATATCTACTGCGAAAGTGGTCATCGTTGGTTCAGCAGGACCGCTACAATTTAGATCAGTAGTACATTCAGCAAAACACGTAGTTACTTCTGTCGTGCCGGCAGTTAAAAATCTATCATTAAAGTTGTCTGGAAAAGCACAACTTTGTCCTGCAATGTTCTCTTTACAAGAAAAATCTGGGCAGTTACCATTCGTAAATGTGTAGAACCCTTCCCAGCCCATTGGTCTTTCGATTGTAATCGTAAATACGCCGTCACCATCATCATCACTCATCTCATAGTTTCCTCCTGGAGCACCAAATTCAGCACCTCCAGCTAACCAAACTCCTGATTCCGCAGGATCTGCAACACCTAAAGTCCATGTGATATTAGCTCCAGCTCCACATGCATAACAACTCGCATAACAAACTGCATCCAGTGAAGTTTCTTCTATTACAGAAATGAGTCTGTTAGTAAATCCATCATTAGTCACTGTGCAAGCATCTGTTTTATCTAATTGCTCAGATCCTGTCCAGTTATCAAATGAATATTTGTATTCGTGAGATCCGATAGGTAAGCTTACTGTTGTGGTCCATACACCATCACCATCATCATCACTCATTGGATTTGCTTCACCAGACCAATCATTGAATTGGCCACTTAAATACATCTGAGTGAAAGTCTCACCAGAGTTATTCATATCTACATTGAAAGTCACGTCATACTCTGGTATCTCTCCGCTTGTTACTACTCTTACATTATCAAAGTAGGTAACCACATCTATATCAGCTGCTGGCATTTGGAAGTCTGCAAAGAATACTAATCTCGAATATACATCTCCTAATGCAGGCGCTAAAGGATCTTCTATAGATGGAGCAGAGAAGTCGATACATACTGTTTCCCACTCATTCACTACAGTGTTAGCTACGGATTGTATCCAATTCGCTGCGCCTCCAGCACTTTGTTCGAGCTTCACGGAAATGGTTCCGATATGATCCATATGTACATCCAGACAGATCTGGCCACTAGTAGCATCTACAGGAGTAATAGGATTTGGATCTGTAAATGCTCCAGCCCAAGGTTGTGCTTCAGCTGGCTTTTTTAATTCAAATACAGTTGGACTATCATTAATGCCACTAGGATTAGGGTTAGCAATAGGCGCAACTATTGAATCTGCAAGCGTACTTCCAAAATGGAACAATCCAGCTGTAGTTTCAGCCGTTTCTCCATCTAATATCATCGTAATCATATCTCCACTTCCACCACTTTCAGGAAATTGGAAGTTATCTATATATACGACTTGCTCAGCAGGTGCCGCTTCACCAAGTCCGATAAATAGAACCACACGAGTATACATTTTACCTACTGCGATTACATCATTGCCTTCACCTGCTACATTGAGATCAAAACAAAGAGTAGTCCATTCCCCTATAACATCATTGCTTACAGTTTGCTCCCAGTTATCGTCACCATTTCCGTTTTCCAACTTTAGTGTTAAACTATTAGCTTCAGAAAAATGAACATCTAGACAAACTTGACCACCATTGGTAGCGTCTATTCCACCTGCAGGGTCAGGATTAGAAAAACCTCCAGCCCAGTCTGGTCCGTTCGGTAACTCAGTAAAAGGATATACAGTGGCACTTGTGTTGATTCCAGAAGGGTTAGGATTATCCACAGCTTCTAGAATGACACCTTCTTGATCACCTCCAAAAAATTGAAAAGGAATCGTTGTCTCTGGAGTTTCGTAGTCAAATACTGTCTGAGCATTAATAGACAGCATTCCTGCAAATAGCAGAATAAAGAGTAAATGTTTTTTCATTCTTTTTAGGTTTAGTTGAATATTAGATTTTCGATCATTTGATTAGAGGTATTTAGGTTCTCGTACCTCTTGATCTGCGACAATTATACATCATAAATCAGGTTTTAACAGCGGAATACACTACATCTTTACTACATCATCGCCTTTTTTTAATATTTTTGGAGAAGTATGGGAATAAGCGTAATAAATATTACAAAATATTGTAAATCAATTAGATATGCTAGTGTATTGCGTCTTGTCGTAGTACTATTCGCACTACATCACTCGGTATTTTTACTTTCTCAAGCTCAAACACTTGGTATTCCCAATATCGAATCCTTTAGTAAGAAGGACTATGCCGCTGGTACATCGAATTGGTCGATTATAGCCATGAAAAATGGTAATATATTATCGGCTAATAACTCTGGGTTACTCAGTTATAACGGAGTCAATTGGAATTTAAAGACGCTACCTAATCGAACCATTGCTCGATCTTTATGTCTTTCGGATTCTGAACGTATCTATATTGGTGGTCAAGATGAGATAGGTTATTATGTAGCAGATTCCATAGGAGATTTACGATTCATATCTATAAGAGAAGAAATTCCTGAGCAGCATTTACCATTAGAGGATGTATGGGAAAGTATCGCAATAGGTCAGTCCATTTACTTTAGATCCTCAAATAAGGTTTTTATATATCACGAAGAGGATGGATTTAATGTATTAGAACCTAATAGTCCGATAGTTTCGATCGATGCCATTAATAATGAAGCATACTTTACAGATACAAAGCAGGGTATTGTTTCTGTGAATGCTCAATTAGCTATGCCACTTCGTGGTACTCCAATAATAGGTACTCAAATTGTTTCAATTTTGCCATTTAGCAAAAGAGAGCTTTTGGTTTTGACAGAGCAGGATGGAGCATATTTGGTTACTGATAATATCGTAACACCCATAAAGACTCAAGCTTACCAATTTCTAAGAAAAAATAGAGTGAATTGTGCTGTGGCCTTATCTTATGATCAATTTGCTATCGGTACTCAATTTGGTGGAATAGTGATCATCGATCAATTTCAAGATATTATTTCTGTATATAATAAGTCAAATCATCTAATCAATAATAATGTTAGGTCATTAGTAAGTGACGAATTTGGAAGTCTATGGGCAGGTACCAATAACGGAATTAGCAAAATTGATTTAGCAAGTAGGCTTAGAGTTTTCTATCCTGATGGAGATGAGCAAAATTCTACTTATGATGTAGCTTTAAGAGAAGATCAGTTATTCGTTGGATCTAATTCCGGATTGTATACTACCGAGATATCTACAATCGGTAATAGATATATGCATGACGGGTTTACTAAAGTACAGGAATCGGATGGACAAGTATGGGGAGTGAATGTAATCGATGATCAAGTACTTGTCGGTCATAATGAAGGGCCATATATACTGCAAAAAAATAGGCTAGTTAAAATTGTAGATCGTCCAGGTGTATGGAAATTTATTCCTACCAAAAAAGATTTTCTTTATGTCGGAACTTACACAGGAGTAGATATATACCAATGGCAAAATGGTCTGCCTGTGTATATAAAGACCTTAGAGGGATTTGCAGAGTCTTCGCGAATTATAATTTCCGTAAGAGATAATGAAGTATGGGTTTCTCATCCTTATAGAGGAATTTATCGTTTAACTCATAATGAGGATTTCGAAAATGTAGTGGCAGAAAAGTATGGAGAAGCCTCTGGCTTACCTTCCGGTCTAGGTAACTATATATTTGATATCGATGGTGTACCTACGGTCACTTCTAATGTCGGTGTTTATAGTTTTGATAGGGCGTCTAATATTTTTAGAGAAAATAAAATCTACCATTTGATTGGTGCCAAAGATAATAATATCAGAAGATTGTTAGATGAAGGCTATTACATTGGAGAGCATGAAGTAGGTAGACTTATTTTAGATCGAAATAAGAAGGATACCATTAAACAGGTATTTCCAGAATTAAAAGATGTTTTTGTAGGTGGATTTGAAACTATGTTTGAGTTGGACTCCATTCATATCTTAGTCTGCTCCGATAAGGGAATGATTCTTTACAATAGTTCTGAATCTAATCATCTATCTATACCAAGAGTGGAAATACATGAGGTGCGGTTAGCGAAATTAGATAATCATGTTATTCAATATGGATATGGTGTTGACTCTCAAGACGAAATTCAATTAAAGTCTAATGAAAATGCGATAAGATTTTTATTCAATAGTACAGACCATAATATCAGATCCAACTATCGATTTAGACTTATAGGTCTGGATGAAGACTGGTCTGATTGGACAGATAAAATAAGTAAAGAGTATAACAACCTGTCTCATGGTTCTTACGTATTCGAAGTGCAAACTATGGATATGTATGACAGGGTTTCTGAATCGAGTATTTATAGGTTTAATATAAAGGCACCATGGTATTTGTCTGCATTGGCTAAAGTAATTTATACTGCGCTTTTTATCAGTGGTTTTCTGCTTCTGTATCTCGTTCCTCGGAAAAAATATAAGTCCGAAACGAAAGTATTGCAGTTGGCGAAAAAACAATCTGAAGAAGAAATCAAAGAACTCAAGACCTTACAGTTGGAGACGGAAATTACGCATAAAAATGCTCAATTGGCCTCATCAACTTTGCACCTAGTACAAAAAAATGAAACGATCAATAAGATAAGATCAGAAATAGAAAATGTGCGTAAAAAGGTAAAGGATCCAGAAGCGAAAAAAGAATTGAAGAAGGTGATTTCTGTTCTATCTGATGACGAAAGGCTGGAAAATGATTGGGAAAGTTTTAGTGTTCATTTTGATCAAGTGCATTCTGATTTCTTGAAACGTCTTAAAGCGCAGTACCCAGATTTGACTAGGAAAGATCGAAAAATGGCTGCCTATCTAAGAATGAATCTTTCCACAAAAGAGATTGCTCCTTTACTGGGTATTTCTGTCAGAGGAGTAGAGATCGGTAGGTATAGACTACGCAAAAAAATGAACCTCGATACAGGGATCAAGTTGCGGAAGTATATGGTGGAGTACTAGCGATTTTTTTATTGCTTTATTAATCTTACTACACCCATGCCTTTTTCTGTTCGCACTTTGGCAATATATATATTGGCTTCAAGATGTCCTGAAGGAATTGAGAATTGGTATCCAACATTATTATAGGTCATCAGTAATGCCCCATTGGTGGAATACAATTCTATGGTGTTAATGAAGTCATTATTGGATGAAAGTGTCCAATCGTTTTGCGTTGGATTCGGAGTGACATCAATTTCTAATTTTTCAAAGTCAATGATTGAAGAGGCCAACCCTCCAAACTGTACATCATCGAAATAATATAATTGCCCTCCATCGTCGGCACCGCTAGTAGCAAAGTTGAAAAAGATCGATGCCATATTATATGTCCAACCCATTTGTAACCCAATGCTAAGTAATTCTGTTCCTGGTGCTTGATTGATGAAATCAAATTCTAAGGTTTGCCAGCCTGCAGATATGGAATTTGTTTCTGTTTCGCAAGTATGAGTAGGGTCGTTCGAATCTTCTACTTTGAGCCTAACTGGAATTCCAGCTGAGGGTGTCCAAACTCTAACCGTCATTTTAGAATTTTCCAATGTCAAAGGTATGTTACTAGCAAATCCGGAAGGAGTACCTATAGTTGTGCCCGCAGATGGTGAAGCGTCAAATGTTTTGCTGCATTGGACGACTGTATTACTCTCGTCAGTTGGATCTTGTACGAGCATTGAACGATTTCCTTCAAAGTCGGTTAAAGTGTAATCAATTTCTTCACTCTCAAAATCTACTGGAAGGTCTATTTGAGATCCACCGAATATTTGATTTATATCATCAAATAAAAAGGTCGACGCCTCACTACCGTTTCCAGTGTTGCCAAAATCAAACATAAAAACCACGGAATTATAATCCGATGCCACGCCAGTAAAATCCCAAGTGAGTTCTTCCCATTCATTGCTTAAGGTAGTCACTACATCTCTTTCATCACTTCCATTACCTTCCAATTTGAATTTCACGACTGTACCTATGGGGGCAGTTGTAAATACCTTCATGGATAGTTTATTGTCAGTACTGAAGTCTAAATTACTTGTTAAGTCAATCTTACTTCCTGCCCAAATCGCACCGCCATCTCTTACGATTTGAGCGACTTTAGCACTGGTGTTGATTCCATTCATCTGCGGATTATCAATAACAGTTGCTGTGCCCCCATCAAAATCGATAAAGTTCTCTGTAGTGATATCGGCTTCAAAATCTATGGGAAGAGATTGACCCAAACATAAAAGTGAAGAAAGTAATATCGAAAGTGTGATAATGTTTTTCATAGTACGTTGATTTATTGCTATTTCACTAAATCATGATTTTAGCTATTCCAAGTAGCCTGTAATATATAAATAAACTAGCCTAGAGTGTCAACAATTGTCAAGTTTGTGTATTATATACAATAAGTCTGCATCTATACTTTTTTATGAACTAGATAACTCGATAAGAAGTATCTTGTAGAATTATAACCAATTAGTCGTCAAAATACGATTGGATACGTTATATATTAAACTATGCATAGCCTTTATGAAAGTGACAAAATCTAAAGACATTTTATTCTCTAACAAGAATAGAGCTGAGAGAATAGAAACGGCAAGAAACACTAATTATGAGTTGATTGTAATCGGCGGAGGAATAACAGGTGTGGGTATTGCTTTAGATGCCGCTTTACGAGGTATAAGTACCTTGTTGGTAGAGAAAAGAGATTATGCTTCTGGGACTAGCAGCAAATCTACCAAACTCATACATGGTGGGTTGAGATATCTTAAACAATTAGATTTTGGTTTGGTAAGAGAATCTGGACTGGAGAGAGCCATTGCTCATCGAAATGCACCGCACTTAGTCCATCCAGAAAATATGTTACTACCTATTGTAAAAGGAGGGACTTTTAATAAGTATTCTGCATCCTTAGCCATTTCAGTATATGATATGCTTGCCAAAGTCGAAAAGCAGGATCGTAAAAAAACACATAACAAAAAGCAAACATTAGCTTATGAGCCATTACTCAATCAAGAGATCTTAAAGTCTGGTATTACTTACTCGGAATATCGAACTGATGATGCAAGATTAACTATGGAAGTACTAAAGGCTGCACGAAGAGAAGGAGCAGAATCTTTTAATTATATGAAGGTCGAATCGTTCATTTATCAAGATGATCAGATCGTTGGAGTAAATTGTATAGATCGAATAAGTGGTAAGGATATAACATTTAATGGTGATAACGTAGTTTCGGCTACAGGTCCTTGGGCGGATAAAGTAAGGTTGAAGGATGGTACTCTCAACGATAAATCTTTACGCTTGACTAAAGGCGTACATATTGTTGTGCCTAAAGAAAAGTTGAATATTCGATCTGCGGTTTATTTCGATGCTTTTGATGGTAGAATGCTATTTGCGGTACCTAGAGGTAATGTCACTTATATTGGTACTTCGGATACTAATTATGACAAGGATCTTGATCGTGTTCTGTGTACTGAGGAAGATGTAGAATATCTTTTGGAGAAGACAAATCATATGTTTGAAGTAGCACATGTATCCAAAGAAGATGTAATTTCTTCTTGGGCAGGATTAAGACCACTCATTCATGAGGAAGGAAAATCTCCTTCGGAGCTGTCGAGAAAAGATGAAATATTTGTATCTGATCGTGGATTAGTTTCTATTGCAGGTGGTAAGTTGACGGGTTATCGCAAAATGGCAAAGCGAATCGTAGATCTTGTCCAAAGTAGAGATAATAAACTGGTAAGATCTAGATGTAAAACGAAGCGATATAAATTACACGTAGATGGCTTTAAAGATTATAAATCATATACATCCTATTATAATTGGCTTTTTCAAGAATTTGAATCTTCTGGAGTATCTAATTATCAATGTTGGTATCTTACGACAACCTATGGAAAAAATGCAGAGTCGATTTTAAAGGCAGCAAGTATTAATGAGAAATTGTCAATCGAAAAAGCCATCATTCAAGAAGAAATAGCTTATACCATTGATTTCGAATCTTCTATATATCCTGATGATTATTTCAATCGTAGATCTGGAAAATTATACTTTGATATTTATTCTTTAGAAAGTCATTTTGATTTTATTGTAGATGAATATGCAAGGCACTTTGAGTGGACAGATGCTGAAAAAAAGAATCAATACACTAAATGTAGAACTTTGATTGATGATGTACGAATTCTGATAAAGGAGGAGCTTGTACAATGATTGAAGATTTAAAAAGGAGTTTTAAAAGTATATATGGAAAAGATTCGGAGTTTGTGGTTAAGGCTCCAGGAAGAGTTAATCTAATAGGAGAGCATACGGACTATAATGGTGGCTACATATTGCCAGCCGCTATTGATAGAGTGATGTGTTTTACATTTTCAAAAAATCCTAGGTCAATAGGCAGAGTGCACGCTAAAGATTTAAATCAGAATGTGATTATTGATTTAGCGGATCTAAAGAAAACCCAATTCGTTTGGGCTAATTATATCATCGGATTGCTGATAGAATTTAAAAGTAAAGGTTTTGAGTTAATTGGATTTGATTGTGTATTCACAAGTGATATTCCTATTGGAGCCGGGGTAAGCTCTTCGGCAGCATTAGAATGTGGATTTGTCATGGGTATGGATCATTTGATACGTTCTAATTTGAGTAAATGGGCGATGGTAGATATGAGTCATCATTCTAATCATTCATTTATGAATATTTATGGAGGTATTATGGATCAATTTTCTTCTTTATTTGGAAGAAAAAATCAATGCATGTTAATGGATTGTAGTGATCGAACTTTTCAATATCACGATTTTAATTTGGAAGGCTATGCCATAGTTTTGATTAATAGTAAGGTACAGCACGAACATACAACTTCAGGATATAATGAGAGAGCAGCGGAATGCAAAGAGATAGTAGAAAGTTTATCTATTGTGGATTCTTCCATTAATAAAATAAGTGACGCTAATATTGACTTAATAGAGAAGCTAGGAGTGCAATGGCCAGATCATTTGAGAAAGAGAGCCATCTTTGTGCTTAATGAAAATGCAAGAGTGAAGCAGTTCACCGATGCCATGCATAACAAGGATTTCATAAAGTGTGGCCAGCTATTATATGAATCGCATGATGGGCTACAAAAGCAATTTGAAGTAAGTTGTTCGGAATTGGATCTTCTAGTGGATTTAACAAAAAGCAATCCTGATGTATTAGGAGCTCGAATGATGGGAGGTGGTTTTGGAGGATGTACTATTAATTTGATTAAATCTGATAGTATAGTTGAGGTAAGTGAATCAATAGTAACTAACTATTATCATGCTCTTGGAATTTATCCAGAAGTATACGAAGTCTCAATAGCTAAAGGTGCTGAGATTATTTTGTGATTTTGAGCAGGTATACTGACTTGCTAATATTCATAGTAATGAAGAGTCTTTATAATATTGCTTTTAAACGAACGTTTCATTTGTATATAATTTATATTTGGGTAGCCAATTCTTAAAAGGATGAAAGTAATAGTAACAGGAGGAGCAGGATATATAGGGTCACATACGGTCATTGAGTTGGTGAATGCTGGCTACGAAGCCGTAATCTTTGACGATCTCAGTAATAGTAGCGCTTCCATGATTTCAAGGATAGAAAGCATTACTAAAAAAGAAATTCCATTTTGTAAAGTAGACCTTTCGCAATCGAGTGAGTGTAATGATGCTTTCAACGATCATAAAGATGCTTCGGCAGTAATTCATTTTGCAGCTTTCAAATCAGTTCCTGAAAGTGTACAATATCCCTCAAAGTATTATAAAAACAATATAGGCTCTCTCATTAATATTACTAATTGTATGGATGAATTTCAGATTCCATTATTAGTTTTCTCATCTTCTTGTACGGTTTATGGTGACGCTCAGGAACTGCCTGTAAAAGAAACGTCACCTATGCTTCCACCCAATTCGCCATATGGACATAGCAAACAATTAGGTGAATATTTTTTGAAAAATCTATCTAGTGTAAATTCGAGTCAAATCAAATCAATTGCCCTTCGATATTTTAATCCGATAGGAGCGCATGAGTCAGGAGATATTGGTGAGTTACCGAATGGTATTCCTAATAATTTAATGCCTTATATTACACAAACTGCGGCTGGCGTAAGACAAGAGCTATCTGTATATGGTGACGATTATGACACACCCGATGGTACTGCGATCCGAGATTATATTCATGTCGTAGATCTAGCGGTGGCACATGTGAAGGCTTTAGTCTATATGCGATCTGATAAATCCAATCAGGATTATGAAATATTCAATGTAGGTGCTGGAAAAGGGTCATCAGTAATGGAGGTGATTCTGTCATTCGAACGTGTTAGTGGAATATCACTCAATTATAAGATTGCGCCTCGTCGTGATGGAGATATTTCTTCTATATATGCTGAATCTACTCATACCAAAAAAACGCTCGATTGGTCAGAGCAATATGACTTGGATGATATGACGCGAAGTGCTTGGATATGGGAAAAAAAATTAAGGGATCTTTAATTTGAAGCAAATTAAAAGTGTGGTCGAGGATATATAATTTATTTAATCCACCCTCTAGTTCTATTGACAGCATCAGACCATCTATCTAATCTTGTTTGTCTTTCGATGTCTTGCATTATAGGAGAGAATAATCGATCAGTAGCTCTATTTTGAATTACGGTTTCTTTGGTCCAAATTCCGATTTGAATTCCCGCCAAAAATGCGGCACCTAATGCAGTCGTTTCTATTTGTTTGGGTCTTTCGACAGGCACGTTTAATAAGTCAGATTGTATTTGCATTAAATAGTTATTTGAGCAAGCCCCTCCATCCACTTGAAGCGATTTCACTTCTATGCCTGAATCTTTTTCCATAGCAGTCAGTACATCTGAGGTTTGATACGCTAGGGAATCCAAGGTGGCTTTTACAATTTGATTTTTATCAGCGCTCCTAGTCAAACCGAAAATGGCACCACGTGAAGACATATCCCAATAAGGAGCGCCCAATCCAGCAAAAGCAGGAACAACTACTACATCGTCTTCTGCGGTTGCCAGCGCTATCGATTCTGTCACCTGACTGTTTGTTATTATCGAAAGTCCGTCTCTAAGCCATTGGATTGCAGCACCAGCTATAAATACACTTCCTTCTAAAGCATACTTTGGTGAGTTATTATCAGAGCAAGCTAAGGTAGTAAGTAATCCATTTTCAGATCTGATAGGTGTATCTCCAATATTCATAAGCATAAAACATCCAGTTCCATAAGTGTTTTTTGCCATTCCTTTATCGAAACATGCTTGTCCAAATAAGGCACATTGCTGATCTCCAGCTACTCCATTAATCGGTATTTGATGGCCATCTAAGATGGCATACCCATAATCAGCCATAGAGGGTAATACACTAGGGAGTATATCTCTTGGTATATCCATGAGATCAAGAAGTTTCGAATCCCAAGTCATTTCTTTAATGTTATATAACATGGTACGACTTGCATTCGTCTGATCTGTAAAGTGCGAGCGCCCTTCCGTTAATTTCCATATTAACCAAGAATCTATAGTACCGCATAGAAGGTCTTTAGATCTATTATCATTTTGATCTAATATCCATTTTAATTTAGTACCAGAGAAATATGCATCCGGTATCAAGCCGGTATTTTCTATAATATAATCACCATCTTTGGTATTTCTATAAGATTGAGCCAGATCAGCCGTACGTTTATCTTGCCATACTATGGCATTATATACAGGGTGGCCAGTTTGTTTATCCCAGACTACTATAGTTTCACGTTGATTAGTGATACCTATGGATAAGATTTGATTAGGACTGATTTGCTTTTCACTGAGAAGATTTAACATCATTTGATATTGTGTCTCCCATATGATATTAGCATCGTGCTCCACCCATCCAGCTTGAGGAAATATTTGAGGAAACTCTTGCTGTGTAATGTGAATGATCTCACCTGCTTTATTGACAAGTAATGCTCTACAACTTGTAGTTCCTTGGTCCAACGCTATAATATACTCTGACATGCGATTATTTATATTGAATGATTAATATACAACGCAATCTATGTTTCTTCGCCAATTATTCGAATTAATTGTACTGAAATACGGCTAATTCTTTTGTCAATCTTGTGATGATAAGGACATATCATCTCACATATTCACTGTGGGTGCTGGCAATGATTATAAATGTTTAACTTTATTGAAAGCTTATAAAATTTGAGATGCGAATGAATCAAAAAAGGAAAATTCAAATAGGGTGGATAGCAATCATATCTTTTCTATTTATAGGAAGTTCCATAGCACAGGATGGCTTAAGGTTTTATGATAATAGAGCCCTTGCAGGATACACATTATACCAGTCGGATAATAATGCAGTACTAGTTGATAATTGTGGTCGATTAGTGCATCAATGGACTGAGGTAGCGGCTAGGTTTCATCCTAAGTTACTACCCAATGGCAATATTGTATACATAGAAATATTTTCAGAGAAAATAATAGAAAAAGATTGGGATGATAATATTGTTAATGAAATCAATGTCTCTGCCAGTAATATTGATCCGGATTATGAAGTCATAACATTAGAAAATGGAAATTATTTATGCTTAGGTAGGAGATCTTTTTCTGTATCTCAATTTAACCAATTGGGTTATGATTATGGAAATAGTGGTGTCGGAACTCCTAATCAAGTAGATGTTGTGATGGAGCTAGATCGATTGAGTGGAAATATAGTATGGCTGTGGGATATTTCAGATCATGTGATCCAAGAGAGAGATAGTAATGCGGCTAATTTTGGAGATGTGAGTGAGCACCCAGAGCTTTTTAATATGGATGCTATAGCTACCTTTGATTGGACTTTCGAAGAATCCTTTATGATCAATGGATTTGATTATAATCCGGAGCTCGATCAGATTGCATTGAGTATACGTAAGATGAGTGAAGTAGTAATCATAGATCATTCGACTACTACACAAGAAGCATCAGGACATACAGGAGGGACCTATGGGAAGGGCGGAGATATTCTTTATAGATGGGGGAATCCTCAAAACTATGGAAGAGGATCAAGTGGAAATCGCAGGCTATTTTTTCAGCATAATCCCAATTGGATAGAGTATGGTGAGCATGCTGGAAAAATAATTATGTACAATAATGGTTTGGGTGGACCTTTCTTTTCGACGGCACCTATAATCGATCCGCCTATGGATGGAAATGGCAATTACTTTTTGGAGGACGGACAATCTTTCCAACCTTCAGCGCCAGAATTAGAATATGGAAATAATTTAGGAGAAAGTTTTTTTTTCTGGATATACTTCAGCGGCGAAAGTATTAGCTAATGGGAATATTTTGATTACAGTAGGCGGTGATGATAGAGTGCTTGAGATGCTTCCAGATGGTACTTTAGTTTGGGAGTACGGAATGTATGATCCAGGACTAACTTTTAGAGTGGAAAAATATGCATTGGATTATCCGGCATTCATCGGAAAAGATCTTAGCCCAGGAGAAGTTTTGGAATTTCCTGCTAGCGAAGTGCCTTGTAGTCTAGTAGATGTAAATGATAACTATTTGGATACTACTAATGTGTGGTTGAGTAATTTAAAAGTAAGATTGACAACCTCTATAGTAGGTACTTTAGATCTAAGTATTTCATCGATAGAAGGAAAAATATTAAGACAGTCGGAAATCGAAAATGGCGGAAGTGTAGATGTTTCTGATCTTATGAGTGGAATATATTTAGTGATTATTTCTGACCCTCAAACTGGTTGGTCTAATTCTTATAAAGTAATTAGGTGAGTTAATAACCAACTTCTTCAGCGTACTCATCGTAGAAATCTTGATTCTTTTCGTCATTGTTTTGGATCATCTCTCCTATAAGGTCCATGATTTCTTTGGAGAGAGGATTTGTAGGTTGAAGCATGTCTTTACCTTTTTTGTCAAATACAATTATGGATGCATACATGTCCCATTCATCTTCATAACCGGAAGCAGCAATGGAATATTTATCTTTGGAATCTTTGAAAAGCTGAATGTTACTCCATAATAATTTTTCGTTTCTTCCATCTTCATAAAATACTACTTGGTCCCACTTTCCATATTTGTCATATAATACTTTGGCTGTATAGAATGTAGTAAATGGACAATGAAATTTCCCTTCGTAGGTTTTAGTTTTCTTTCCGTTAAAAGAAGAGTAATAAGCATCAAGTTCATATCTAGAGTATCCATTTATAATTATGTTTTCATCACAATCATAAGGACCCAAAACTCTTTCAATATTAGAAATGTTATCGAGAGCAATACTACTATTTTCAAATTCCGCATCTACTTGAAGCATTAAGGAAAGCACTTTCGTTTTTGGTGTAAAGGTAAAACTTACCTTCTTCCATGCAGAGTGGTCTATTTCCCAAGAAGTGGCTAGTACTTGTTGATCTTCAATGTTTTCTCCCAGACCAACGACTTGTAATTTCGTCTGTATAGAATCATTAAATATAGACGCATCAATGTCAAACTTATAGGTGCGGTACGCTTTTAATGGATTGGAAACTAGTAAATGAGAAATCACCTGATTGGAGGCTTTGGTTCGACTAATAGAAATATAGGATTGGCCATGACTCGGCTTTTTACTTTCACTAGCCCAATGCACTTTGGGCATTGCAATGTTTTCAGAATTAATTTCTAGCCATCCAGTAGGAAATGGGTTTTCTGCTGATGGCTTTACCTCAAATGAAGGATTGGATATTAATGTTCTACTTTGACCGTAAAATATTACTGAGTTATATATAAATACAAGATTTAGAATTAATATTTTTTTCACATTCATTTTCATGATTCTCCAAGTAAGATATGGAATTATTTTTGAATTCCAAGTAACGGTTTTTCTGCTATTTTGGTGGCTCGTATCGATCATAATTTTCCCAAATTTGATCTAGTACGGATAAAAAGGTATCAAATTCGGTTTTGCTTATTTTTGAAATACCTACTTCCCTAAGTCGATACATTAAAGGCTCTACTGTGTTAACTATTGCTAGCCCTGTTTTCGTTACTTTTAATTTAAATTGTTTTGAATCTCCTTGAAATCTTTCTTTTAATACTAATTTCTTATCTACTAATTTAGAGATTACTCGTGATGTAGTGGCTCTATTTCTATAGTTGGTTTTCGTAATTTGATTTTGAGAGGCTTCGTCACCTAATAGGTATATTCGATGAAGGATGGCCCATTGCTCGATTGTTAAATCAATGCCATGTTCCTTGAAAACCTGTAGATATACCGTTTGTAATTTCTTGAGTGTTTTATCAATAAAGAAGCCATAGCCGGTAGGATTTTTCATATTACATAGATAAGATAAATTTTTTATTTTGAAGAAATCTGTATTCATACATCATTGATTTTGTTGCATATGCAACAAAATATTCCTTATATTTGTGAATCTTGAGTTATGAGAATTCTTTTAACTTGGATTATCTAATTTTAATAAAACCAATATCATTATGTCACACGCAACCATCGATCTACCTAAATTATATGATGCAGCTGCTGATTTTATGCCGCTTTTAGGTACCGATTATTTAGAACTATATGTAAGCAATGCCAAGCAAGCCGCACACTTCTATAAGTCTGCATTTGGATTTCAATCCTACGCATACAAAGGTTTAGAAACGGGGAGTAGAGATTTAGAATCTTATGTGGTGATACAGGACAAGATTAGATTAGTATTGACTTCTCCGCTTAAGAGTGGTACTGAAGTGGGCAAACATATCGATACTCATGGTGATGGTGTTAAAGTCATCGCGCTTTGGGTGGATGATGCGACATATGCCTATGAGGAAGCGATGCGTAGAGGTGCAACACATTATATGAATCCAACAGTCGAAGAAGATGAATCTGGAAGGGTAGTAAGGTCTGGGATTTATACATACGGTGAGACAGTTCATGTATTTGTTGAAAGAAAAGATTATAATGGTACTTTCCTACCTGGCTATAGAAGCTGGGAGACACCGAATTACAATCCTGAGCCAGTGGGACTGAAATACGTAGATCATATGGTGGGTAATGTCGAGTTAGGCCGAATGAATCATTGGGTAAAATTCTATCAAGAAGTATTGGGATTTGCTCAGATTTTGTCTTTCGATGATAAAGATATATCTACTGAATATACTGCCTTAATGAGTAAGGTAATGAGTAATGGGAATGGTAGAATTAAATTTCCTATCAATGAACCCGCTGAAGGAAAGAAAAAATCACAAGTGGATGAATACTTAGATTTTTATGAAGGTGAAGGTGTACAACATATTGCAGTAGCCACTGATGATATCATAGGTACGATTAAAGAGCTTACAAGTAGAGGTATTGAATTTTTGAGAGTACCGGACTCTTATTACGATATGTTAGCCGATAGGGTAGGAAATATTGATGAAGATATCGAGACATTGCGTCCATTAGGTATACTTGTTGATCGTGATGATGAAGGGTATCTACTGCAAATTTTTACCAAGCCCGTAGAACCAAGACCAACTATGTTTTTTGAGATTATTCAACGTAAAGGAGCCACATCTTTTGGGAAGGGTAATTTTAAGGCTTTGTTCGAAGCTATCGAAAGAGAGCAAGAACTTAGAGGAACACTCTAGAAAGGAAAGACTAAAATTTTAATTTTTATAAATTCCAAATTCTAAATGCATCAATACTCATATCGAGTAGTATGTGATTTGGAATTTGGATTTTTTTTCGTGAGGGCTAGCCTTTCGATTTTCCGCTCAGGATATTACCTATCAATATAAGTTGAGCTATCATAAAGACTCCGACACCAGTAATGAGTATCTCATCGATATCCCATAGCTGCTCTTTGAATGCCGTGAGGAAGACTGTGCCTATCACTCCAAGTGATAATAAACTGTGTAAATTGGTAAGTCTTACATTTAACTCTCTGTCTCTGAAATAATAATATATCGCTGCAAAAAGAGCTGCCAATAGTATGGTTATTATCGAAATACTGAAAAAACTTACTTGATGAGTCTCACCTTTTATAATCACCTCTAATCCAGTTTTTTTTCTAAACATAGAAGTAGTGATCATCGCCAATATTGAAAACAACCAATAGTTGTAAATTGGTATTCCGGCAGAAGACGCCTCTTTTTTTTCAAGTTCTTTTTGAGCCTTCCTATCAAAAGATTTTTTGTTTTTATTCTTCACAGTAATCTTTTAGTCTTTGTAAAAAATATTCCCATCCGCCACGACAGCTTTCTTCCTTAAATTCGGGAATGTCTTGAGGAAAAGTCTCTAATCCAGTACATGTAACAGTAATCCTAACAGCTTGATCTGTTTCTTCCATGGTGAATTTTGATTTCGATATACCATTATATTCGTCATATCGCCATAAATAACTTATAGATTCTTCAGATTGCACATCTACTACATTCCATTTATGTGTAAAGGTTTTGCCTTCGTGGTGAATTACGAATTGGGTAGCAAATCCAATATGGGCTTCGAAAGTTTCTATTTGTTCGAAGTACCATTTTTTCATTTCTTCGAGTTGGCTTATTGCCGACCAGGCTTTTGCTTTTGTACAACGAATATCTTGCGATACAATAATAGGATTGGACTTCTTATTTTCCATTTTATGCCATCGACATTTAATACTATCACCAGGAAAGTAGTCTGTTTTATAATGACGCATGCCTATCTTTTCTAAGACCTTACATGAAGCAACATTATCAGGATAAGCTAGACCTACGATCTGATGTAATCCCAGATCATTAAATCCGTAATCCAATAAAGGAAGACAAGATTCCGTAGCGATTCCTTTACCCCAATACTCAGGTAAAAACCTATATCCAATATCCGTCTCTCCAATATCAGATTCCCATTTGAGACCAGAAAATCCGATTACTTTATTATCTGGTTTGTACACCACCGCAAATCTTCCATAGCCTTGTATATTATAATCTCTTTTCCAAACAGTATCAATCACGTTTTGCGCTTCTTCAATACTCCTAAGAGGCTTTTCTCCAGTATATCTGACTACTTCAGGGTGTGAGTTGAATTCAAATACCGCTTCAACATCACTATCTGTAAATCGTCGTAATATCAGTCGTTCGGTTTCTATTGTTTTATTTTCCATATATCTCAATCTAATGATTGCAAGATAATCATCTTTCTATTTATAAATACTTCTATCTTAGAGCTTTAATTATGAAAAAAGAGATGTCATCCATTCAAGTTGATTTTACCGCATTAAAAAATGCAATTGACGGTGATTTGTTGACAGATCAACTTTCCAAAATTATATATTCTACTGATGCTTCTGTTTATAAAGAAGAGCCTTTAGCCGTAGTCTTACCTAAGCATAAACGCGATATAATATCGATAGTTAAGTTTGCCGCAAAACACAATCTTTCCCTGATACCGCGAGCAGGCGGCACTTCCTTATCTGGCCAATGTGTGGGTAATGGCATAGTCGTCGATGTAAGTAAGTATATGGCTAAGATTGTATCGGTAGACAAGGATAATAATACGGTAATAGTTCAGCCAGGTGTAGTGCGTGATGATTTGAATAGAGCATTGCAAAAAGACAATCTTTTTTTTCCGCCAATCACAAGTACTTCTAATAGAGCTAATGTGGGTGGTATGGTAGGCAATAATTCTTGTGGACAGAATTCAATAGTCTATGGTGATACGAGACAATATGCGATTAAGATCGAAGGTGTATTAAGTGATGGGTCAGAAGTCGTATTCCAAAGTTTATCTTTAGATGAGTATAGAGCAAAACTTAGTTTAGCATCATTAGAAGGTGATTTATATAGGCAAATTAATGATGCACTATCCCAAAAGTCTAACAGAGAAAATATAGCAAGGGAATTTCCAAAAGCTTCGGTGACAAGAAGAAATACGGGTTATGCATTAGATGAGTTAGTAAAATGCTTACCCTTTACTGAGCAAGGCGAAAATTTTAATTTTTGTAAATTAATTTGTGGATCAGAAGGTACGCTTGTTTTCATTACTCGGATTACATTAAAACTAAAACCGCTTCCACCGACATTTCCTGCCATAGCCATTCTCCAATTTGGATCCATCAATGAATGTTTGCAGTCAGTTACCGATGCGATGCAACATCGCCCATTTACCTGTGAGATGATGGACAAACCAATTTTGGATTGTACTAAAGGTAACGCCATGTATAATGCAAGTAGAGAAAAATTTATTGATGGTGATCCGGTCGGAGTATTAATGGTTGAGTTTAAAGCCGATACGGCAGAAGGTGCAAGGGTGTTGGCTGAACAATGCATTCAGGATATGCAATCGAAAAGTAGAGGCTATGCTTACTCGATAGTGGAGGGTGATGATACCAAAGAAGTTTGGAAATTGAGAAAAGCAGGATTAGGATTGTTAGCGAATCTTCCTGGTGATCCAAAGGCCGTAGCTTGTATAGAAGATACAGCGGTAAGCACTGAAGATTTAGCAAATTACATTCAAGAGTTTGATGAATTAATGAAGGACTATAATCAAGAGGTTATTCATTATGCACATGCTGGGGCAGGAGAATTGCATTTGCGACCGATCTTAGATCTGAAGAAAAAAGAAGATCGGAAAAATTTTTATGAAATAAGTTTAGCATCCGCTCAACTGGTAAAAAAATATAAGGGATCACTTAGTGGTGAGCATGGAGACGGAAGAGTACGTGCTCCTTTTATCGAATTGATGGTGGGTAAGGAAAATTATAACTTATTCAAATCCATTAAATATACTTGGGATCCTAATAATATATTCAACCCTAATAAAATTATAGACGCAAAGGCTATGACAGAAGATCTTCGATATACGGAAGATCAAAAAACGCCTGAATTTGATACATTAATTGATTTTTCGGACACAGGTGGAATATTAAGATTAGTGGAAAAATGCAATGGGTCAGGAGATTGTCGCAAGAAAGCGGAATCTGGAGGCGTAATGTGTCCGAGTTATCACGCGACTCTAGACGAGAAAAATACCACTAGAGCTAGAGCGAATACACTGAGAACATTATTAAGTAAAAATCAAGAGGCTAATGCCTTTGATCATGAAGAACTAAAGGAAGTAATGGACCTTTGCCTTTCTTGTAAAGGTTGTACTTCAGAATGTCCTTCTAATGTAGATATGACTAATTTGAAAGCAGAGTTTACTTACCAGTATCAAAAAAAGAATGGCGTTCCATTACGCTCAAGAGCATTTGCCTATATTAATTCATTGAATGCATTAGGCTCAATATTTCCTTCGGTGGCTAATTTTGTTTTGTCTAATAGTTGGACAGGAGGGGTAGTAAAAAGAATTTTAGGTGTTGCTCCAAAGAGAAGTCTACCGGCAATACAAAAGGTGAGCCTTAGAAAGTGGTACAAGAAAAACTATAGAGCTTCTAATATCAGAAGAAAAAAAGTCATTTATCTATTCTGTGATGAGTTCACTAATTATAATGATACTCAGGTAGGTATCAAGACGATACAATTATTTTCTAGGCTAGGCTATAAAGTGAATTTAGTAGATCATGACGAGAGTGGAAGAGCTGCATTTTCTAAAGGACTCCTGGAGAAAGCCAAGAAGCATGCGGAAAAGAATGTCAACATTTTTTCCGCTTTGATCAATAGAGATAATGTGCTGATTGGAATTGAACCTTCTGCCATTCTTGGATTTAGAGATGAGTATCCAAAGATTGTCAGTTCACCATTAGTAGATAAATCTAAGGAGTTAGCCAAGAATGTTTTTCTAGTGGAAGAATTCATTGCACAGGAAATCAGATCTTTCGAAATTACAGTTAATGATTTTGATGATATGGAAAGAAATCTGATAGTTCATGCCCATTGTCATCAAAAAGCTCTGACTAATACATCAGATACTTTTACCGCGCTTTCTATTGCTAAAGGGCACAAAGTCAGGATGCTAGATACTGGGTGTTGTGGTATGGCGGGTTCGTTTGGGTATGAAAAAGAACATTATAAAGTGAGTATGGATGTAGGAGAATTGGTTTTGTTTCCTAAAGTACGTGAGGCTAGCAAAGATTCTATTATTGTGGCTTCAGGAACAAGTTGTAGACATCAGATCATGGATGGTACTGCGAGAGTAGGTTTACATCCTGTGGAGATTTTATATGATGCATTGGCATAAGAAATACAATTAGCTTCTGTATTTAGGCTGATCATCAGCTCTCATTTACGCTAAGAATAATTTAACAGACTCATTAGTATATTTTAATAGAACGAATGAAGCGTAGTATTGATCATTCTTATCTTGGTTATGTATCAAACTACAAACTCAATGATTAGGTTAATCCCAATTTTAGCATTTTTCCTTTTTTACACATCTAATACTTTTGCACAAGTAGACAGTATTCCTTCAAGTTACAAAGCCATTGAAGTTTCATTTTTCTCAACTAATTTATCTGGAGGTATAGATGATTTATCTTTAGCTTTATCAGAAGATGGTCAAGAGATTTCTCTAGCCGAATATGCATCTGCTGCAGGGTATAGTGTCAACTATACATCCCAAAAACAATGGAAACGATATCCGCGATGGTCAATGAAAATCCAATTAGGTGTTTATTCTGTTGCCGGAAATATAAGATATAGAAGAACAGGTGCTTCCATTTCTGGATCTGATCAAATTTTCGAAGCGGATAAGATCATTAATTTTAGAAGCCTATATTTAAGTACAGGATATCTGTTTAATTATAAAATACTAAAGTCGAAAAGTTACAATCTCTCATTTGGTCCGGTATTAGCTGGACGCATAGGAAATCATGTAACCGGCGAATCAGATATTTACATTAAGGATTATACGCTTGATCCAAGGCATTCAGAATTTCAAAATTCTGTTGTTTTGGATTCGGATGAAGAATTAGTAGGGTTTCAAGCATTTTTTAAGATGGGTCTGAGCAAGCAATTTCATATCAGCGGAAATTATTTTAGTATAGGAGTCGAATACAATCGATCTTTACTAAACCTTCATAATGCAGGAAGCGCTAAATCTCATATGGTAGGTGTGAGTTTAGCTTATGGTTTTGCTCAGCCTAATTAAACTTGACTTTAAATTCTGTCCATTTTGAATCTGGATCCGTTTGTAATGAAAAATCCGTTTGGTGAGAGGTTAGTATATCTCTGATGAGCATAAGCCCTACGCCTTGTCCTGTCGGCTTTGTACTGAAGAATGGAGTAAATATTTTATGAGCAATTTTATCTGGTATTCCTTTACCATTATCTGCAATAGTGAATGAGCTGGGATATTCGGTGCAGCTAATTTTTATGTCACCATCTTCATGGATGGATTCAATGGCATTTTTAATCATATTAGAAATAGCTTGCTCTAATAAGAGTTGGTCTCCAAAAATGGTGACTGGATGCTTGGGGATATCAAATTCTATTGATATGTCTAATTCTTGAGCTTTTGGAACAAATAACTGTCCACTTTTTTTAAGCAATTGCGCAAGATCCATTTTTTGCATTTGCGGCTTGGGAAGCCGAAGTATCGAAGCGTAATTGGCCATGAATTTTCCTAAACCTACGTTTCGATCTCTGGCTATTTCAAGAGATTCTTTTAGTGATGCATCTTGCAAATCATCAAATCCGTATTCTATAACAGTATCTAAGATAGAATTTACTGCGCCCATACTATTGTTTACTTCATGAGCCATCATCCGTATGATTTTACCAAAAGCTTCTTTTTGGGTTTTTAGCATTTCCGTTGAGAGGTCATCTATGAGTATAAATTTTCGTTTAAATCCTTGATGGACGACTTCATTGATTTGAACTTTATATTTGTCAATGCCATTGACTTCTACAAGGGTAGGGGTATCGTTAGGGATCAATTGAATTTTTGGAATTAATTCACTTGGATATTGATCCAGACTTTTTTCGTTCCAGTTATCTTCTATGCCCAGTATTTTGGCTGCGGATGGATTTACATTGGAAAGATTGCCATTATAATCCATAATAATGATTCCTAATGGAGTCACTTCAATAAGATTTTGAACGAAGTAACTTTGGCCACTCATCAGTATTCTTTCTTCTCTTAATTGATCAATCATTTGATTGTAAGTTTCTATCAAATTATTAATCTCTACTGATCCTGTTTTGGTATACTTTATACTGAAATCTGCATCGGCAATCGCATCTACACCTGATTGCATAAGTTGTATGGGTTTTATAAATCCCTTGTACAATTGATAACTGAGTAATAGACTAAATACTACTAATATTTCAGCACCAAGAAATAGCCATTTATTTTCTTCAAGCCATTGGTAGATTACTAAGATCAAGACAGTATGAATGATCGTTACGAATAGTATATACTTAAATTTTAGGCTCATGAGGGATACCGTATTTTTCTAATCTGCGATAAAGAGAACTACGGGTAATACCTAAGGCTCTAGAAGCACTGCTGATACTATGATTATGTTTTGCCAATGCTTTTTTAATGGTTTGTATTTCCATTTCCTGTAGATTGAGTTCACTCGCTTGTTCAATACTTTGAGAAGGAAAATTAAAGCATGGCATAAAATCTTTTATAGTAAGATCTTTCTTTTTCATATTAAGTAAGAAAGTACGCTCTGTAATATTTTTAAGCTGTCTTATATTACCCTTATACTCCTGCTGTGATATCCATCTATAAGTATCATCATCAATATAAGGAATATCTGCTTCATAAAGATCAGCGATACTGGCAATAAAATGTTTTACTAATGCCGGGATATCAGATCTGCGTTCGCGTAAGGGAGGTAAATGTATATTAAGAAGATTAATTCGGTAATATAGATCTTCTCTAAACGCTCCAGTATTTGCCATAATGGCGAGATCTCTATTAGTGGCACTAATTACGCGAACGTTGATTTTAGTGGTGTTACTTGATCCTAGAGGCTCGAAAGTTCGTTCTTGTAATACTCGAAGCATTTTTACCTGATTGTTTAGAGGCAACTCACCGATTTCATCCAAAAAGATGGTGCCTTTATGAGCTTTGGTAAATCTACCTTCTCGATCATCATATGCTCCAGTGAAGGCTCCTTTCTTATGTCCAAACATTTCACTTTCGAAAAGTTCATTTGGGATTCCTCCTAGATTTACTTTTACGAATTCCTGTTCTGCTCTATGACTTTGGTTGTGTATCGCTTCCGCTACTAACTCTTTACCAGTACCGCTCTCTCCTGTGATCAGGACACTTGCTTCAGTAGCGGCAACTCTATGCACAAGATCCATCACTTGTTTCATTTCATCACTATCACCAATGATGTTATAATCATTATGAGCTGCTTTTAAAATATTCGACTTTTTAGTATGAGCCTCGTGATGTAATGATAATATGCTTTCTATTGAAGCGATGAGATCTTTATTGTCCCATGGCTTAGCCATGAAGTCTTTAGCACCTATTTTCATGCCTTCTACTGCGAGCTGCACAGTGGCCCATCCGGTCATAAGTATGACGGAGATTTGAGGATATTCTTCTCTTATAATTTTCAGTAATCTCAAGCCTTGCTTTCCAGAAGTATCGATTGTGAAATTCATATCCAATAAAATAAGCTTAGGATCAAAAGCTTCTATGGTTTCTTGCGCTATGGCAGGATGATGAATGGCCTGACAGTCAAACAACTTCTTTTTAAGTAATAGCTGCAGACTGGTACAGACAGTACGATCATCATCAATGATTAATATTTTGGCTTTGGTATTGGACATATAAGTTAGACGAATATAATCATTGAAGCGTTGCGAATGAAACTTCAATTTTTGGATTTTATAATTAAAATTGTATTGAGTATCTGAGAAAGAGGGCGGAATCGGCAATGGTAGACCTATTCCGCCACATGTGATTTTCTCCTTTTAATCTTCGTGTAATGAGTTGGCTGGGGTAATTCTTGCGGCTTGTATAGCAGGAAATAAGGCACATAACATCACTAAAACAATCATTATTAATGAAGAGTAACCAATCGCTCTATAGAACAGTGAATCTTCATACTCAGTGACATCAAGTAATGGTATTTGTATGACAAAGAAGATACCTATGGCAAGCGCAAAACCAGTAAGAATTAGCATCTCAATGATAAATTGTTTTGTAATGTCAAAACCACCTGCTCCCAAAGCTTGTCTTAGACCTATTTCAGCTTTTCTTTTATTGATGTTATACCATAATACACCGAATAGGCCTAAAGCTACATTGAGACACAAGAATATACATACACCCATCAGTGCATACAAAAGTAACCAGCTATCCTCACTTGATTCTTTTTTCCTTTTATCTAATGATTGTATAATACTGCCTGTTGTTTTTGTAGTAGTATTC
>CALBEE010000086.1 GCA_937927575.1 uncultured Saprospiraceae bacterium
TTTTTTTAGGTCCTTCACCCAGATGGGTGAAATGTAAAACCTCAGATCAATCTAGAAATGCGTTAGTGCTATTAGTATTAATCAAAATCAACAAGTCAGAAGATAGACATTGGTAACACTCTAGCGAAACATGAAATAATATTAGATAATTACGATTCCATCCATCATACTAATAAAGTAACTATTTCGGATAAGGCAGCATCTACCGTAATCAATTAAATGTAAAGACTACTAATTTCGTTATCGAATAAAATAAGAGTCATATATAGGCCTTTAAGCACCTAATTTAATTTATAACTCATTCCAATTTGCAATCCAAGTAAACTATAATTCTCAGAATAGGATTCAGATCTCTTAGTGAACGACGTTATGTAGCTAAAGTAATTAGGACTACAATATATAGATGTTACATCTGATAATTTATATCTCAAACCGAACGCTACTCCAAGGCCCATTTTAAAAGATTGATTAATATCACTAGTATTGTCTGTTACATTATCTTCTTTATCCAATCGTTTGCCAGAAAAACTATGCATAAAATTCAACTGCGACTGGGCTTCTATAGAAAAATACCATTTAGATATTTTCTTTTCATAACCTATACTAAGCGGCAAATTAAATAATCGATGACTATTGTAATGAGTCCACTGCGATGTCAAAGAATTTTCTTCGTACACAGTACCTACTTGATTAAAAGAATTACCATTAGCATCTATAAGTATCCCTACAACACCCGAAGTGGCTACAGTATCTATTATATTATATTGCTCATATTCAAATTTAGTGTTTAACCATTGAAATTCTATACCACCCTTCAAATACACCGCCCCTATATCATACCTCAATTGTACACCTAAAGAAATTAATTCAAGAGGAGTCTCTGTTTTTTCCTTACTCAACACGAATGGATTCAGCTCAATATTATGGGCGTTTAAAGATCTATCTACATAAGATATCCCTGAATAAATATTTAGTCTAATTCCTCGATTCGAATAGTCATTTAATACATCTTTTTTGATTAAAAGTGGTTCTGATAAAGCTCGTTTATTTACTGGAAGAGGCTGGGCATACTTAATTTCTAGGGAGCTAGATGTTATATTTTTTGAATTGTTTGCAGTTTGGATTAAATGCAATGATTCATCTTTGGATAACTTAGTTTCAGATTTAATATCTAGTGCAAGTAATTCATTATTTTCTCTACTCTTAATCGAAGTAAATTGATCTCCGCTACTTGTATCATTGACTTTAATGGGATCAGAAATTATATGCCCAATCGCATTGACATCAATTCTCATTTTTATAGAATCACTTTCTATTGTAGCGACATTTGGGGCAGATAATTTATCAACTATATTTTCAGATATTTGACCTTCTTCGACAGTATTTATAGCTAAGATATCCTTTGTATTATTATTTGGTAGTTTCGAAATTGCTATATCTGACATCAAATTACTAGAAGCCTCTTTCTCATCGATAGTATTCTGATTTAATCGAACAAGGACTGGATGAGAAGTATTTCTATCCAAAACGAAATAAATGCCACTCAAAATTACAATAAGCGCAAAAGCTATCGGCCACCAAAAAAATCGACTTTTTCTACTTTTCTTTTCTAGATCTAAACTTTTCCAAATAGCATCAGTGTCTACTTCTTTAGAGTAGCCCTGAAGTTCATCTTTGAAATATTTATCTATATCGCGTTTATCCATGACTCTTTTTTAGTTAATGCATTTATCCTATCTTTTAAAATACTTCTAGCCCTGTTCAATCTTGCTCTAGAATTAATTACTGTTATATCGAGAGCAGAAGCTACTTCCTTGTGCGAATATCCATCTATTACAATCATATTGAATACAGTTCGTAAATTCTCAGGTAATCGAGCTACTAATTCTAATAAATGATCTGCACTCATACTGGATATAATTTGCATTTGGAGATCTTGTTCCTTGCCATTGACTGTTGTAGTTTTTAGTTCTACTACTTTTACTCTTTTTTTCGCGAGTATATTTAAGCAATGCCTAATGGTTACCGTAGAAGCCCAGGGCTCAAATTCTCCCTTGGAGATGTCGAAGGTTGCCAGATTTCTAAATATTAAAGACCAGCTTTCTTGTAAAGCATCCTGAGCAGCGTGCACATCACCTAAATAGCGATTACAGATTACATACAAGAGACCAGAGTAGTCATCCACCAAAGCTCTTTGATAAACAGATTGCGATCTAAGACAACCAGCAATAATCTCTTGTATGTTGTATTTAGAATTCAACAATTACTATTTAATTCCTAGTCCTATGTGAGAAAGAATTTCTTCATTTTCCAATGTGAATGTTGCCGTAACTTGCTGAGAAGAACCAACATCTAATTTGAAATCATTATCAATAGTATTATCGCTTCCTTGTTGGTAGCTAGTCAATTCTAATTCTTCTCCTGTTGAAGATCGAGCTACTAAATAATATTCTTTGTCCTTGGCTAGGCCTTTTACTGTATAAGATCCATTTGAGTCAACTTCAAAATAATTATAATAAGTTCTGAATCCAGGCGAATCAGTCCAAGAATATATTATTATTCCTTCGTCTATATTTTCTTCTACAGCATCTCTGATTCCATCTTCATTTTCATCTAACCATATTTGACCCGTGACGGAAGAAGTACTTACTATTTGATCTATTGTCAAGTTGTAAGCAACAGACACATTTATAATTGGGTGATCATCTAATATTCCATTTACATTATCACCCACTTGTAATCCTGTGACATTATTCCAAGTAGCATTAGGGTCCGAAATCGTATAGTCATTAGCACTAGTACCATTTAATTCTCCACCTAGATAAATCGAATTTTGAAAACCCATATCTTGAGGTACACCATCAAGATAATATCGCAACTGTATAAAGTTTAAAGGGGAAGAACCTACTTCTTCAGCATAGATATGCAAATAGGTATCGTCTACTATTGATACAGTAGCATTTGTAAATGTTACCGGTGCTCCACCTTGAAACGAAAATGTAATTTGTTCGGCTAGATCACCATCACAAACAGTCACTTCGCCGAAATCAACCATTGACTCTGACAAATCGAAACTTAATTGATCGGATACATTTGTAATACCCTGATGATAAGCTTGGAAGTTGCCTACTCCTTCACCACATGGAAATGCGGTGTAGTAAATTTGACTACCATTAGCGGCCACTAGATCTAAAGAATAATCAGTAGCTATCAATGCTGTACCATCCTCTAGAGGCAGCCCACTACAATCTACTAAATCAGCTACTAAGTCTAGTTGGTTTTCCAAATCCACAATAATATCACCCAAATTTTTATCTTCATTGAGAACACCTAAGCTACCGAATTGTATCAATTCTCCGCAATGAAAAATACTCATTGATAAATCTGCACCCTTTGGTACAGCACCTTTAAAGATGCCATCATTATCCGTATATCCATAACCCGAAACCATCTGATCATTATCCGTAATTATGACCGGCATTCCACTAATTGGATTATTGCTAGGATAGGCTACAAGACGTCCTCTCATATTTACTTTTTCAAAAGGAAAACCACAATCCCAATAAGAAAAGTGAGATACTTCAGCTACCATACTTGATCCCATTTTTACGGCATTCCCCTCTTCTATCCAAATGCCTAAATCTTCGTCTAGATGCCACATTGGAATTTGATCCATTGCATTGGCATTTGCAGGTATTGGCAATGAGAGAATGGCCTTCATACCTTCTTTTAATTTTAATTCTTCTCCAGAGTCACTCGAAATCTCTACAGCCATCATTCCAAAATTTAGCAGCTGTACAGCTACACCTTCGACATTCTCTCCTCGAAGGTCTCCCGGCATTTGAGCAATACTATTTTCGTCAGCAGGATCGTACCAATGTGCTTTTACGTTTACCGCACCTACATATGGCGATCCATTAGCATGAGTCGTAATATTACTGGGAAGATATAATTGCGCTCCATTCACATTTATAGTGGCCTCTTCAGAATTTTGAAACGTAGCAATAATTTCTTTAGTAATCATCTGAACCTTCACGATACTATTTTGGCCTGGATCAAAGCTTGTAAATTTGAATCCATCATAATACCCATCTTTCATTACTTTTACTAGAGTTCCGTTGGAAAGTGCCACGGCCTCATCAAAGCTAAAGACACCATTTTCATCGGTGATTGTGGTAAGCAATCCAAACTCTACCAATGCGCCTACCACAGGTTGTTGATTTTCGTCTACGATAAGACCATCCAAATTACCAGTTATAGAAACTGGAATATCTGACGAAATTATATTAGAATCTGGAGTTTGAGAAAATTCATCAGATCTACAAGCATTCAGCAATAAGACTGCAATGAAAAATGTAACATATTTAAGAACATTCATAATATTGAATTTTTAATGTTATACTATTTTAATTAATGAAGATCTATAGATGTATTAACCATTACAGTCGCTAGATGATAAACGTTACATGAGATTCGATTTTATTTAGAAATATTAATTGTCTAAATGAGTGATTGCCATTTATTTGATCCTGATATCCTTTAGCAATTATACTATCTATGTGGGTATAAAATAATTTTTATACGATACCCTTTTGTGAATGAACATTCTTTTGCTCATCTCATTATTTGCTAATTAATTTCTAAGATAGAAAAAATCACTTGAGTAAAATCACTGATATAATTTTCGTAAATATTCTATATTTCGTTGCGGTATATTTCCTATATCTCCATGAGCTTCAATGGCCTTTTCGACATGCGCTCTACGCAAAATATGAATCATAGGAAATGGAGAACGATTAGTCAAATTAGATGGATCGTTTGCATCTTCTCCTTGGAATAAATACTCAGGGTGAAACGCTACAATCTGATATAGATGATCATATTTACTATCTTCTAAAATGGCTTCGCAAGCATAATAGAAATCCAGAAAATCCAAGAATTTTGGAAATTGTGTCCGATAAATTAGGAAAGCAGTTGGCGGTTCGAAATTCGAAATTCGATCCAGAAAACTAATTGCCAAAGCTTCGTAATCATGAATCGACTCTGTATAATATCCTATTTCGTTAGCTTCAAAAACTCTTTTCGCAAATGGACAGATGTTATGATGAATGACAAAGTTGGCAATCCATTCTTTGCATGATTCCAATGCGTGGTAGTTTTCCATATGTCTTACATTAAGATACCATTCTCCGGTACTATTTTTTGAGGAAGATCGGTCTCTCCTAGCATTTCTCTAAGATCAATTTCAATAGTGCGGCATAATGCAGTCATAGGCACATCATTAATAAATCCTTCGAATGGATCTTCACTACTATCTCCTACTACTTCCATTGTATAAAATATCCATGAGATCAGCGTACTGAACGGAACAGTCAGCCACATCAATGAATGAGCATCCGCACCAGTATCCATACCTACAAAAAGGCCCACCAAACCATAAGGTAGTAGTAAAATAAATATCCACGTGAATATAGAAGAGAAGTAAGCATACTGTCTTGGAAAAGGAGTGTTTTTTATCCGCTCGCACTTACCTTGAAGATTATAAAACTCTTCTTGCACTCTCATCATTTCCATAAATCGAAACTCATTAATAGCCTTATGCTTTTCTGCAAGATCTTGCAATGCTGCACCTTGATTTCTTACAAGTTGGGTACAAGGATTGGCATATTTTACTATTTCTTGGTATTCTTCTAAATCGAGAAAAGGCATTACTTCTTCGTTCCAATGTTTGCGCTCCGGCTGTCCTTCGCTAAGCGATCTTACCGACTTTTTGATCTTTATACTAAAGGATGAGGGTCTTCTCAATTGCAGCTTGAGTGCATACAACCAAGCGATATGTCTATAGATGAGTTGTTGCTGCTCGTTGACAACATCACAATTCATTTTACCTGAATCCGCATTTACTTCAGAAATAAAACTATGAACATGATTTCCCCATGTTCTCGAGTAGTTAACTATTCCTCCCCAGATCTTTCGCGCTTCCCAAAAACGATCATAAGCTGAATTATTTTTAAAACCTATATAAAATGAAACTGCTATACCGATAGTACTTAATGGTAAAAAGGGAATGGCAATATTTACTCCTTCGTGATCAAAGTAATGAAATACAAAAACCGCAGCTGTGGACCATAGCAAGAAAAAGATGATATGCTTCCAAGCGAAACGAAGAATGATAATCGGTGATATTTTTCGTAATACGTACATAATGATTTAGGGTTGGCTTACTTTCTTATTAATTCTATAAATCTACTAATCGTTGTAGAATCTAACGATATGATTTGCTCTAAAGCTATCTCGCTTGCATTTTCATGTGCATCATTGGTTTCATCACCAAATCTTACTCTATAATTTTCTTGATCTCCATTCACCGTAAACACATTGACTTTGGTAAAGCCAGCATTTTCTTTAGAAATATCCAGGGTATAACCTTGTTCAAGACTCTGCATTGAAGCGGTTTGGTATTCATATTCCATCCTATCAGCCGTAAAAACGAAGTCTCCTTCGATCATTTCATAAGTTATCGACTCTTGATCTGATTGTCCATTCATATTTGAAGTCGTAATCACTTCAATGATCTTAGATATACTCCATTGTCCAATTAAGGATTGTTCAGCCGACTCTTGAGTAGATTTACCGCAAGAGGCAAATACTATAATATAAGCGAGAAGAATGAAAAGTTTGCTATTCATATGCTTAATAAGATTTACGAAATCAAAGATATTAGAAAGTTTTTCAATTAGCTCTAAATAACAAAAGGCCTTCAAATCCTAAGATAAGAAGACCTTTATGTGTAGCCCGTAGGGGATTCGAACCCCTGCTACCAGGATGAAAACCTGGCGTCCTAACCCCTAGACGAACGGGCCTAGAGTAATTGTTTTTTCATG
>CALBEE010000087.1 GCA_937927575.1 uncultured Saprospiraceae bacterium
GATTGTGGTGGTGGGTCCAAATCCGCTTGGTCTACATTTGGACCATTCTTTACAGAATTTGGTTGTGACGATACGCATTATGACACAGGTGGTGATTCTGGTAACTATGGAAACAATGAAGACGAAGAAATCACATTATGTCCTAGTGAAAATGAAGGTGAAATCACATTGACTTTTACAAGTTTTGCTGTCGAGTCTACATGGGATGCACTTTACATTTATGATGGAGATGATACCAATGCAACTTTATTTGACAGTGGAAATCCAGCTACTCAAGCAGGCTACCCGGCAGGTGGTTATTATGGAACAGATATACCTGGACCATTTACATCAACAGCTGCATCAGGCTGTTTGACATTAAAGTTTTTAAGTGATACTTATGTAACTGAATCTGGATGGGCAGCAGATATTACTTGTGCACCAGGATGTAATACTATGGTCAGTAATCTCAACGATAGTGGACCTGGATCTTTAAGAGAAGTCATCTCCTGTATGGGACCTGAAGATGTTGTTACTTTTGATCCTTCACTTTTTGGCAATACCATAGTTCTAAACTCTCCAATCTTGATTGAAAATGATATCATGATGATGATCTCAGGTAATGATGAAATAAATATAAGTACGACTAGCTTTGGTCCTGTTTTTTCTATACTCTCTGGAGGAGTTTTAGAATTAGATAATATCAATATTAATGCAGGTACAGGAAATTATGCTGCAGGAATTAATAATATTGGTACACTCATTATGCACAAAGTAGATGTGATACCACATCCATCTAATCCTAATGCTACTTCCATTATTAATAATACTGGTATTCTACAGATCGATGGAGAAACTATATTAAAGGAATAAAAATACTTTTAAGAAGTAAGAAAATGTAAAATGCTATTTCAAATAATTTGGAATAGCATTTTACTTATTATGTGTACTTTCCTTCTAAGTTTTTGTATTAAGCCTAAATGAAATTCTATTTATTACGTTATTATATTCCTCAGCTGTTTAGTATAGTTTGTGAATATTCTAGTACGCTCTTTCATTATTTCCTTCGAAGAAATTTATGAACGCTCTATTGACTACTCTTACACCACCTGCTGTAGGATAGTTGCCGGAGAAATACCAATCACCATTATTATTAGGACAGGCTTTGTGTAAATTTTCCAAAGTTTGATAGATGACTTTCACAGGAATTGTTACATGATCAGGTGTTACAAGTTCAGCTATCTTTGCGGAAATTTGCTCATCTGTATACCCTTCATATAAAAACTGAACGGCATTTTTCATTTCTTCTGCTGGCAATGATTCTTGATATTTACAATCGTCATACGCCTTCTTTAAGAGGTCTTCTTTACCATCTTGTTTGAGCAACTCTAATAAAGCATTAAAGGCTACAAAGTTTTTCATTTTACTCATATCGATCCCATAACAATCTGGATATCTAATATGTGGTGCAGAAGAAATAATTACAATTTTTTTAGGTTTCAGTCTATTAAGAATATTGATAATACTTTCTCTTAATGTGGTTCCACGTACGATACTATCATCCATCAAGACGAGTGTATCTACATCATTTTTTACGATTCCATAAGTAACATCATATACGTGACTTACTAATTCTCCACGAGAGGCATCATCAGCAATAAAGGTTCTCATTTTTTCATCCTTCACAGCCAACTTTTCGACTCTTGGTTTGAAATTTAGAATCTTATCGATGTCAGCTTCCGTTGCATTTCCTCCTAATGCAAGTAGTTTCTTTTTATTGATTTTATCTACTTCTTTTTGGATACCTTCTACCATACCAAAAAATGCTACTTCCGCTGTGTTAGGGATAAAAGAGAAGACCGTATTTTCTATGTCATTATCTATCTCCTTCATAATTGCTGGCGCAAGTAATTCTCCTAATTTTTTACGTTCTAGATAAATATCTCTATCCGTACCACGAGAAAAATAAATGCGCTCAAAAGAACAAGCTGTTCTCGGTAATTGGTCTTTACAAAGCTCTTCAGAAACTTTTCCGTTTTTCTTTATGATTAGAGCATGTCCACGCTTCAGTTCTTTGACTTCTGTGTGATTTACATCAATACAAGTTTGAATAGCAGGACGCTCAGAAGCCACTACTACTATCTCATCATCATGATAGTAAAATGCTGGACGGATGGCGGATGGATCTCTCATCACGAAAGCATCACCATGACCCATAAGACCAGCCATGATATATCCACCATCAAATTTGCGACAGGCTCTTTGTAATAACCTTTGTACATCCAGATGCTCTGCTATCAAAGTATTAATTTGCTGATTGCTATATCTCTCGGCTTTGAACCAGTTAAAAAGTCGCTGTACTTCATCATCTAAGAAGTGGCCAATTTTTTCTAATACGGTAACCGTATCTGATTTCTCCTTGGGATTTTGACCTAATTCCACCAATTCCTGAAATAGTTCATCGACATTGGTCAAGTTAAAGTTACCTGCTATAGCTAAATTACGAGTGATCCAATTACTTTGTCTTAAGAAAGGATGTACGGTCTCGATGGTATTAGCTCCATGTGTACCATATCTTAGGTGACCAAGTAGTAGCTCTCCTGTATATGGTTTATTATTCTTTAGCCATTGAGGATCATTGAGTTGCTCTGGAGTACAATCGACAAAATGAGAACGGATCCCTTGGAATACATCTTTGATATATTGTGCCGAATTACTTCTACGTCGACTGATATATCTCGTTCCTGGTGGCATATCTAGCTTAATAGTAGCTACTCCTGCACCATCTTGCCCACGATTACGCTGCTTCTGTAATAGTAATTGTAGTTTATTGAGGCCGTACAGAGAAGTGCCGTATTTTTCCTGATAATATTCTAGAGGCTTGAGTAGACGGATAAGTGCTAGTCCGCACTCGTGCTTGATTTGATCACTCATGTGTATATCCTTAGCTTACGCTTTAGAGGTTTAGTAGATATCCTTGATAGATATCTGGTTATACAAAGGTCAAATGTAAAGATTTTTTTGCTGTTGAAGTGTCAATAATTGTCTTGTAACTTGGATTGCTTAAAGTGAATGAATTCCATCCTATCCCATGTACTATTCTAAGCTCCAATCATTTCGTCCTCAGCCTTTTGAGGAAAATCGAAAGATCCAATACCTGATAATTAAATCAAAAATTGAATCTCTGAATATCTAAAACAATCTGAGCATTATACCTATTGAAAAATCAGTTTGATCGAATTTGGCTCCTTCACTCACGGTTAAACCTTTTAAATATCGGAGATTTCCCGTAGCACTGATCTTATTGGTAAAGGCATATTGCAATCCTGTAGTAAGTCCTACTTGCATACCTGCTTCTCTTGCTCTCCTTGTATCTACCGTAGCAAAACCGAGGGTAGCCATAATAGGAATGCTGATCTTGGGATTGTTTTTTAAAATATAATTATAGCCGATCGCACCATTGAGTTCAAATCCTGATTCTATTTGATTAGTAAAAACATCATCTACTGAGCTTACCATTAGAGAACTATATTGTACTCTACCGATTAAGTAATCATTAATTATCAAGTCTGCAAAAATAGAAAGGAAATTGGCAGCACTTGTATTTCTTCCTGTCCAAGGTCCATCTATTGTAAGAGAAGGGGCGATAGTGAACGATCCTCCAATCGATAAATGAATTGGAACATTGGTTTGATTTTCCTGAGCATGTGTATTGATATATAGAAGACTACAAAGTAAAAATGTGAATAATGTTGGTATGTGTGGCATGTTCATTTTACTAGTTTTAAGAGTATTGATTAATTGAAGTACAAGGTGGAAATTTATGAATGTTCATACTATTTAGGGGCGTGGACAAAAGGTAGACAAGACTTAATATTGAAGAATTTCTCTAGGACTCAGTTTATTCCGACTGACATAATTTCAGATATTCTAGCCAAAGAAACTTGATCTAAAAGTGCACTTCTCTAATAGTATTTTGCTTAAAATCTCGAAACATGCTTGTCTATCGGTTTGTCTACTCTTTGTCCACCCATAGAATTATCGCTTAGAGTCTTTAGCTGAATACATTGCATTCATTATTTAATCAATTTTAATCACCTCACAATACTTAAAAATGAAACATTGTCTTATAACGATTTTATTCTTTTCAGCTTTTATTTCATGTAGCAGCGATCCTATGGATAACACACCCGAATGCACTCCTGAAGATTATGTAGGCAACTATTCAGGAACGCTTAATTGCGGACTCGTCCAGCAGAATGTTAATGCTGTAGTAACAGTAGCCACTCCCAATACAGTCAATATTAGCATAGATGGAGAAATCACAACCTGTGAAGTACAAGGCTGTATGATCATTATACCAGAAGTAGATATTGTTGTAACTGGTGTCCCTGTCACCACTACTGGCACCGGCACCCTAGATGGAAATACGCTTACACTTGTACAAACCGCGGCAGCGAGCGGAGGTGCGATTTCCTGCACCACTACGCTTGTTAAATAATGCATGTAATCTAAGGTAGGTTAGAACATCTTCTCTGACTTAGTAGATCTTGCTAGTAAAATGTTCAACCTGCAACTCACAAGGTAATATCTAATTTACCTTTAATCCCATGCGAATTTTGACGTAGTGGTAAAACCTGATTTCTGCTGTCTAATCATTAGGAAATACATTTACACTAACCGCACAATACATAAGCCCTATTTCATGGTTGGTCTTCTCACTAATATTGGGATATTTATGTATTATAGCTTTACATTATCTAAAGGTCATATCCACTAATTTAGAAATTACTTATGAGATTAATTATCTGCCTTCTATTGAGCCTGCCTATAAGTCTAATTGCTCAACTGGAAACTCCTTACAAATATACCTATAGCAATACCACTGAAACTGAACCGCTTTGGATTACTAAAATGTATAGCGAAACTGCAAATCCAGGGGAAATAGTGGCATTATACGAGGATTATTACCGTAATAATGTATTTGTGAAAAATAGTCATACACAGTATTATAAGCGTTGGCTGAGATCCATTTCGCGTCAGGTGCAATCGAGTCCATCATTAGATAGAAAATATAAAGAAGCACAATCACAGGCCAATACTCGGACAGAATCATGGTCTACTATAGGGCCTATCGATTGGGATCATGATGCCGCAGCACGAAGTTATGCACCCGGAGCTGCCCATGTCTACACTCTCGAACAATCAGAATCAGATGAAGATGTAATATATGCGGGTACTGCCAATGCAGGAATATGGAAATCTATTGATAAAGGAGATAATTGGACACCACTAACTTATGATATAAATACAGGAACTACTACTGCCATAGAAATAGATCATCAAGACGAGGACGTGGTATTTGCAGAACTTTTTAGTAGTGTATATAAGAGTACGGATGGTGGTAATAATTGGTCTCCTACAGGTGACGCTACTTTCCAAGACATTTCTATGAATGTCAATGACATCCGTATGGATCCTACTGCTTCGGATAAAGTGTATGCTGCTGGAAGCGAGGGACTATATAGAAGTACCGATGGTGGAAATACTTGGACAGAATCTTTAGATGGTGATGTGTTAGAAATAGAAATCCATCCTACAGATCATGATACGATCTATGCCGTGACTTTATCCGGTGATGAGACAGAGTTTTATAGATCTATCGACGATGGAGTTACATTTACACTTATCGGTACCGGATGGCCTCAGCCTGATGTTAGTATGGGTCAAGAACAAAAAAGAACAGAAATCGCAGTAAGTGATGATATGCCAGATCGTATTGTCGCTTTAGCCACAGGTGTGGCTAATGGTGGATCAGGATTATATGGTATCTATGTCAGCGATGATAGTGGAGAAAATTGGACTTTCCAATGCTGCGGACCACAGCCAGCCGGACCACCTTCAGCAGATAATATGAATCTTATGGCTTGGTCAGATGAAGGCCTTGATGATGGGGGTCAATATTATTACGATTTAGCATTAGATCTCTCTCCTACCAATGGTGATTCCATTTTCGTAGGTGGTGTAAATATGTGGGTAAGTGGTGATGGTGGAGTGACATTTGTCTGTCCTGCTAAATGGAGTCACTCCTACAAACCTAACTATGTGCATGCTGACAATCACGATATAAAATACAATGCTTCGAGTGGAGATCTTTGGGTCTTAGGCGATGGCGGAATTTTTTATTCTGACGATAATGGTGCAAATTTTACAAGAAAAATCTATGGTATTGCCGGCACTGATTTTTGGGGATTTGGTCAAGGATTTTGGCATGGTGATGTCATGCTAGGTGGAGCATATCATAATGGTACCATGCTCAAAGAAGAAGACGTCTATGACAATGGTTGGATCTGTACTGACGGAGGTGATGGTGTAAGAGGATTTGTAAATCCTGGACAAGATAGAATGGCCTTTTCAGATTATAATATCAAAACCTTGAGTGGTGATCGTACAGTCAGTCCAAGCACTCGTGGATTTAATAATAAACCCAACGGAACGTATACTACTGGTCGATCCAGTGACTTACTTTTTCATCCTGAGCAATATACTTCTTGGTACAGCGGCAGTGGTACTACACTTTACTTTACAGAGGATAACGGGTATACTTTTGAAGAGCGTTATGAGTTCAATGAAGATATGGCGAGTATGGACATCAGTTGGAGTAACCCTGATTATATTTATGTAAGCACTTTTCCATCTTGGTGGGGTGAGAAGAAATTATATAAAAGTACTGATGGTGGAAAAACATTTACAGACATTACACCATCGACGGCGGTGATGCCTGATCGAAGATGGATTCCTTTTGATGTAGAAGTAGATGCTGAAGATCCAGAAAAAATATACATCGGTCGTACCAGTATGTATGGAGATGGTGCCTATAGTTGGGGAGTGTATACTTCGGAAGATGGAGGTACCTCTTGGAATAATATTACAGGTAACTTAGATGGTGAAGCCATTACGAATATCAAACATCAAAAAGGAACCGATGGTGGACTTTGGGTCGGTACACGATTAGGTGTTTACTATAAAAATAATTCGATGTCAGATTGGGAATTGTTTGTAGACGACCTACCGATGCGAACACATTCTGTTAGAGTAGTTCCTTATTATAGAAAAGGAAAAATTAGAAATGCTACCAATAGATCTGTTTGGGAATCTGACTTCTATGAAAATAGCCAACCGATTGCGCAAATAAGTGTAGATCGAAAATTAGTTTGTACTAATAATGATACATTAAACTTCGTAGATCATAGTATAGTATCTGATAATGGTGTAAGCTGGTTATGGACATTCGATGGAGGAACTCCTTCGACTAGTACAGAAAGAAGTGTGAAGGTAACTTACGAAAATGCAGGTCAATACGATGTGACTTTGACCGTTACCGATGCTTACGGAACGAGTACCAAGACTTGGGAAAAAATAATTGCCGCAGACGACTATTGCAAGCTTGAAGACGAACCACTTATGGCTTTGGAATGTGTAGGCGTAAATGATCATGCCAATATAGAATCACTTGATATTACTACAAATAATTTTACAGTGACGGCTTGGATCAAACCAGATGGAATTCAGGATCAATACACAGGTATCTTTTTTAATGATGGCGATTCCGCTGGACTTAATTTTAGAGAAAGTAATAATACTTTAGGTTATCATTGGCCAGGAGGATCTTGGAGTTGGGATAGTGGATTAGAAGTGCCAAGTGATGTGTGGAGTCATGTGGCATTAGTGGCAGAGCCTTCAGGTGTCACTGTGTATCTTAATGGTGTCGGAGTAAAGCATAATGATGCCATCAACACTGCTACTTTTGGAACAGGAAAAATCGGTAGTTATAAAGGATGGGATTCAAGAAATTATAGAGGGCAAATAGATGAAGTATGTGTTTGGAATAAATCTCTTACTCAAGAAGAAATCCGTGAGTATCGCCACTTGGTTAAGAATCCAGAAACAGATGAAGACATCATAGCCTATTACCAATTTAATAGAAGTGATCCATCTATTACAGACTTTGCAAATGGACATAATGCTACACTTGCTGGTAGCGCTACTTTGGTAACTTCTGATGGACCTTTTGGTGCTGGAGAAAGTGAAAGAATAAATGTATCTGCTTTAGGTAGCTATGACTTTTTAGATGGAGACATGGAAATAGAATTTGTGAATGGACTTGTACCAGATGGAGAAGTAGTAGTGACTCATCTAACTGTAGATCCTGATGTCTCACCTATTGAAAACCAAGAAAATTTTGACGCAGGTTATTGGATTGTAAACAACTATGGAACAAATATTACACTGAATACTTTCTTGATTAATAGCTTTAAAAATTCTGGAACTATATCGCAAGTAATGGTAGACGATAACCTTCCTTTTTCTATTTACAATAGAGGGCAAAATGCACATACTAATTTATGGCAACTTCTTTTAGATAATCCACAGTTAGATAAAGAAGCTGGAAAGAATGGAACAGTAAAATATGCTGAAATGAATCGTCAAGAAAGAATTGATTATCAGTATATGATATTAAGAGATTCCATGCCAGAAGGTATAGCTGATATTCGAATGGCTACTTCTGATGCAAGTCATGTTACACCTAGAGGAGGTAGTAGTATGGCATTGCAAATCGATGCTAATGAACAAGGATTGAAATTACCAGTAATGACGACTCTAGAAATAGAGGCTATTAAAAGTCCAGCTGATGGATCACTTGTACTCAACAGTACGGACCAAAACATCTATGTGTATAATGGAACAATTTGGAAAGCCTTATCAGCTAATTCTTTCTTAGCAATCCCCACAAGTGATATAGCGAATAATACTGATGGATTTGCTTTTGGTGGCGCATCTACCGGATCTGCAGCTTACGCGCTTCCTGATCATTCTGGCGTATTATTACTTAACTCATTTGATGATGCAGGATTGATAAACATTGACTTTCCGACAGTCGGTATGATGATTTATAATACCGATGATGCTTCGATAAATTATTATGACGGTCATCAATGGAAAGTAGTAATAACATCAGATAATGAAATAGTCGCTGCCTCAGGTGCTTCTGATTATGTAGAAGGCGTAATCGCAGGTGAAGGTTCTAAAAATGCCAATGCCGCATTACAAATCATATCGAATAATAAAGTAATTTCCATTCCACAAATGCAAGCAACTGACATAGTAAATCCAGTTCAAGGATTACTAATTTACGATACGATTGAAGAAGGATTAGTGTATTATAGTGGTGTCAATTGGAATAGATTGAATTAATTTTCGATTCAAAAATTATCAGTAAGGATCACTATATTATAATTAAATAATAAAAAGGGCACTATCGTGATAGTGCCCTTTTTCTATATTCCGTAAATGCTGTTTAGCTTACCGATATTTTCAGATTTGGTGGTCTAAAATATCTGCATTTAGTTGCTGGTATCTACTCTTCGTAATTCATCATTAGCACTACTACTAGATTTCTTTTTCGTTTTGATATGCTGATTACCAAACTTATACGATACTCTAAAATTGACTACATTATTAGGCCAGAAGCTTCCGATATCGGCATTCATATTTTCATACCTAATTCGACCTGTCCAAAATCTATTAAACACATCTTCGATACCTACACTTACTCTTAATTTATTGTCTAAAAACTTCTTGCTTACATTCGCACTTGTACCGTATAACCAATCCGTATCTATTATTCCTTCTTGTCCACCACTCTGATACCATGCGCCTAATTCCGTAGCTATATCTCCAGGCAATTGAAAATTAATATTTGTGAATGCAGTGAAACTCCAAGCATCTTGATCAAACTGCCCACCTAAATATTCTGAGTCATAATTATTATGATTTAAAATACCACCGATGTAACCGCCAAAAGGTAAAAACATGTCAAACGGAATGAAGAGACTGGTATTAAAATTAGCAAACTTATCTAGGTTAATCGTTTGTCTAAAGATCTCACCGGTCGCATCATTTTGCTCAGTAACTTCAACCATATTATTATTGCTCTGCTTATACTCCACATTAAAAAATGGTTGACCTTCGAAAGAGAGACTAAACTTATAACTATGTGTCAATTCAGGACGAATATTTGGATTTCCTCTCTCACTTGTAAATGGATCATAGTAATATCTAAATGGATTTAATGTACTGTAACTAGGTCTATCGATACGATAGCTATAGGCCAAGTTTGCGGCTAATGGACCAGCAATAGGTTTAGTAATACTAGCACTTGGGAAGAGTTTTGAAATTCTTCTCGATAATAAACTATCGATGGTAACAGAATATCCTTCCGATAAACTATTCTCATATCTCAGACCAACGGTACCTGTAATATCTCCCAATTTATACTCCGCTTTTCCATACACTGCTTTTACTTCTTCACTAAACTGATATCTATTACTTTGAAACGGATTAAGTATAAATCCACCTACTGTTTCATCAGAAACCTGCAAGTCATTATCAAGTTGTGCATCACTATATTTTCCTCCGGCTTTTAATGTAAACATTTCATTAATAGGGAGACTATAATCCAACTTACTAGCAAATATTTTATTATCACCCAATTGATCGTTAATTCGATCTGGCTCTTCAAAAGACGCTTCATTAGCAGTATTATTTAATGTATTGACACGAGTAATATCAAAATCAACCCAATTGGCATCTAACTCTAATTTCTGACCACTTGTATCTATTTCCCAGACGTAATAAGGATTGATCGCATACATATCCCAACCACCTACTCGATTATTAGCTGTCTCTATTTCTCCTGCACTATTGATCTTTGTGATATTAGTTGTATTCGTTGAGACGTAGTCATTATTACTATCTATAATACGCGTATTAAGTCCTAATCGATGCGCCTCCGTTACATCCCAATCTGCGACAAATCCTGCTCTAATCGTATTAGATAAAGTAGGGCTAATATTGATCTGATCATAAACATCAGGAGTGGCAGTTCCATTCGGTACTCTTCTATTGATACGAAGTTCGTCTTCCCAACTATTACGTGAAAATCCTACACTTCCCTGCAAATTAAGAGATCCTTGATAATGACTTAATCGTAAGCCCGTATTGTACTTCCAATCATTAGTATACCCTACTCCTGCACTAAGTGTTCCGTTGGTACCAAATAGATTATTTTTCTTAGTAATGATATTAATAATCGGACCAGAGCCGCTGGCTTCAAATTCCGCTCCAGGCTGATGAATGATTTCCACGGACTTTATATTATCTCCGGGCATATCTCTTAGCAAGGACTGGACATCCATATATCTAGTAGTCTTACCATTAAGAAGGATGGTTACATTTTGTTGACCGGCGAGTGAAAGCTTATCGTTGACTACAAGCATACCCGGTACTTTACGCATCACATCCATGAGACTTCCATTGGCACTAGCCAAATTGTCCGAAACATTGACAATCATTCTGTCTGCTCGCTGCTCCAATAAGGGCTTACGTGCCGTGATATTAACCTCAGCTAGGACAGCATTATCTGGTAATAATTGAAGATCAATATCAGGAGAAGCATTATTGCTTAGTGATATCTTGTCGGAATATGCGTCTACAGAACCTATCATAGACGATACGATATAATAATCTCCATCTTTGATATTTTCAATGATAAACTTTCCATCTTCATCAGTCGCATTTCCATTAATAAGCGTACTATCTGGAAGTTGATAAATTGCGACGTTGGCATAAAAAACTGGATTCTGTTTTTCGTCAATTACAGTTCCAGAGACTTGATTTTGAGCTGATAATACTGAACAGGTAATTAGGCAGCAAAGTAAAGTAATGGCTTTTCTCATATCAGTTGGTTTTTTGAATGACTTTATTAATACGTTATAAAGATGCGGTTAATATGGCTTCGGTTGCACGTCTAAGGACGGAATTGCGGATTTCGTCGACGAATGATAAATATGATTGTATAAATGAAAGAACGAATGGTGTTATAAGAGAAATAACGAGTGTTATGAGCAAAATGTATCATTTACCCAACAGAACATAGAATATAGAATATAGTATATAATTATTATTCAATGACTCGAATAACAGCTCTACCCATTCAATGATCAGAACAGGGTATTAACTCAGAATAGCTTTGAGTTAAAGAATGAAGACATATCTTAATTGCACAAAAAATTGTTTAAAAATTTCTTTAAATTCCATTATCAGTCACGCGATCCACCAAAAATACCGCATTACTAAAGAGTTGCAATCCATTGATCCAAAAGCCTCTGAATAATGGATTATCCACCATATAAATTACGTGGCCTGATCCTTTTTCTTCAACTGCAAAACTTACCGTCTCTGGTAATTCTTTCTGCAACTTAGATCCTATAAATCCGTGACTTTCCAAATCTTTAGGTATGTAGGCTACATTATAAGCATCTTTTAATAGTTTATATTTTGAGCGATTAGTCTTTAGACTATAGTAATAATTTCCCAATCCAAAGGATAGTGGGTGGGTCGTATCTAATTTGTTTTTGATGATAGCTCCAGGAATAGCGTTGACTACTCTTCTTCGTTCTTCGCCTTCATAATTTTCATATCGATCTTTGAGCTGTTGTTCTTTGGCATTTTTCTTTGCTGTAGATTTTTCTTCTTCTGTAGCATATTTAGTTAGCGCAAATCCTTCTGCATCATTAAAATTAGATAAGGCTCCATTGATCGCAATTAATTTCCCTCCTTTACTTACCCAAGTAGAAATTTTACTCTTTTGATTTTCAGATAAATTATAATACCCGTCAGGTAAAATCAAAGTATTATAAGAATCCATAGAAATCCTATCGAAATTATTCAACTCTACAATAGAAAGTGGGTAGTCTACCACTTCATCGAAATAATACCAAACTTGACCTACAGAATTCGCTCCAGTCCCTTCACCAGATAAGACTAGTACTTTCGGTATTTCCATCAAAGAAAATCTTGATCCACCAAGATCACCTCCTTTAGAAGAAAATCCTGTTTTAAGGCAGTCAAAACTTGACAAAGTCGATTGAATGTCATTATCAAAATTAGTCATTGACTTATTATCGCCTCTGGTAATAACTATATCTCCTTTACGAATTATCAAATCATCGAATTGCGTTTCTTTTGTAGCCAATCTTGTTCGATAACCTTTGTTTTGAATTACTGCGAGCTCTTTAGCAGCATCTATATTGTCCCAATGAAAAATATATGCATATGCTTTATTACAATCCATGCTAGTACTGGCGACCATTTTCTTTTCAGTAGACTGAATATTCAAAGCATTAGTCAAAGCATAAGTACTTACTCCATATGCATAGGGTAAAGCCCATGCAGTAATATCATAAGTCAATGAATCTTCGAGCATAGGATCTGGTTGCATGAGTACTTGTATCAAAGTAGATTTAACTTGCTTAGCATCGAGCAACAAATCTCCTTTTTCTATTTTAAAATTTTGTTCTTTAGCAGATTGATAGTGATATCCTCGACTAGAACCTTCAGTGGCTGCGAATTGATAATCGATACCATTTCGATCCAATAATGTTTGCAGACTTTTTACTTTCGCACTATTCTTAAATACATACGATTCATATTTTCCCGGCGGATCGGTCATCGCTTTTTGATAATACGATTTGATTTCGTCAATAAGTTGATTTGCATGATTAGAAGCTGCCTCTACTGTGGACAATGCGGTAGTCGTATGATGATCAATACGATCTTGCAAGGTGAGCGTATCTCCATTATTCATAGCAATTGCTCTTCCTGATTTACCATGTCCTGCTTGTTCGTAAGTCATTCCTATAGCTCCGTGAAAAGTTGGATAAGTATCACCATAACTTGGATAGAATAAATCGAAAACTTCACGTGTAAAATAGAGCCAACCTTCACTATCAAAGTACTTAGCGTGATTGCGACCTATATCTACTTGAAAATCTCTTTGCCAGTCTGAAATAAATTTATGGTATGGCTTTGCTGCAGGCGCAAAATAATAATGATCATTATAACCCATCTCATGAAAATCAACATGGACCATAGGTAGCCATTGGTTATACATTGCTATGCGTTGCTGAGATTCTACTTGAGTCTGCCAAGCCCAATCACGATTCAGATCGAATAAATAATGATTGACTCTTCCACTAGGCCAAGGCTCCATATGTTCTCTATCGTTGTGACCTGGATGCGCATGTTTTCCTGATATTCCTCTTAGCCAATGCGTATATCTACTATAGCCATCAGGATTAAGAGATGGGTCAAAAATAATGACTGTATTCTCTAGCCATTTTCCAGTTTTATCATTCGCTGGATCTCCAAGATTATAAATAGTATACATACTACTTTCTGAGGCTCCTGCTTCATTACCATGTACACCAAATGATAACCATACGATAGCTTTATCGTTTTCCTTATCGCCTTGTATAGCACCTATACTTGCGAGATGTTTTCTTCTGATAGCTTCTATATTTTCTAAATTTCCAGGGCTAGAAATATAGGCTAACATTAAAGGTCGATCTTCGTTAGTCTTACCATATTCCATCACTTGAACTCGATCAGAATTATCGGCTACATATTGGATATAATCCACTACTTCATGATGCGGTGTAAATTGTACGCCATAGTCAGTAGGGAGAAATTCTTTAGGCGATTGAAGTTGTCCAAAAACTGAACATACAATTATTGAAAAGACAAAAGATAGTAATGGCTTCATAGTACTTTAAATTATTATTTTCTTAGGCGGAAGATAGAGAAATGATTTAACCTAGTATGAAAGATCAGATATTATTACACTTCGATAATCTGAATGATGTGATATTTTCCATTTAGTAGAAGTTACAAATGCCTTAGAAATGCATCTGGATTATCCAAAAATCCTTTGGTAAGGTAATAATGCTCCGTCTCCTCTAAAGAAACTTCTTGCATCTCTTCTTCTGTGATTTGGTAGATTTTAGCACCCGGAATAGCCATTAGCATAGGTGAATGAGTAGCAATAATAAACTGCGACATATGTTTTTGCTGGTGCTCCAAAATAAAGTAAATCATCGCCAACTGCTTTGATGGAGACAATGCTGCTTCTGGCTCATCTAATAAAAATACACCCTTGGAATTAATTCTATCGTGCATGATTTTCATGTAAGCTTCGCCATGAGAAAAAGCAAGCATATCCTGTCCATAATTCTTTCTCATTTCTCTTAGAGCAGTATTATTACTCTCTTTCATCTGATCGATTATGTGATCAGGTACTTCTCCTTTCATGGCATTTAGATAGCTAGCCCTATTATTCCTTTCCACACTATCTACAAAATGACTAAAATCTTCTGCACGAAAGAAGAAGCCCTTTTCTGTATGTATATTCCATTCAATATTAAAATAAGGCTGTAAAGCAAGCGCTGCTTCATATCCGCGTTTTGCTTTCCGATATCCCTCGATCAGAGGCAAATTCATATGACAACCAATCGTTTCTAAAATTGTGGATTTTCCTGTTCCATTGTCACCTACCAAAAAAGTAATCCCTTCATCAATCTGAATATTTTCTAAATATTTTACAGCAGCAACATTGTACGGAAAAGGATTTCTTTTTTCTGTTGTAATCGATATTTGAGAAATAAAAGGCATACTACAATTTAAACTGCTTTCCAGGATTATCTTTCAAAAAACTATCCCAACCACTATACTTTTTTTGACCACCTAGTACGCCACCTGTTTGATAGAAATGACATACTGCTGCGCCTAAAGCATCGGTAGCATCTAAGTTGGGTGTTTCTATTTTTACCTTTAGGATACTATTGAGCATGGCTGCTACTTGTTCTTTACTCGCATTACCATTACCCGTAACTGATTGCTTGATTTTCTTAGGTGCATATTCCGCTATATTCAGACCCATAGTCATTGCTGCTGCCATGGCTACACCCTGCGCGCGTCCCAGTTTTAACATAGACTGTACATTCTTACCGTAAAACGGTGCCTCAATAGCCATCTGTTTAGGTAAATATGTCTCTATGATTTCTTGCAATTGAAGAAATATTTCTTTGAGCTTAGTCTGATGATCATTATAAGATTTTAATCGAATAATACCTAGTGTAATTAACTTAAGCTGCTTACCATGAACTTCTATCAAGGCGTAACCTAGTTGGTTAGTACCTGGATCTACACCTATTATCTTATAACTATCTTTCATCAAGTGCAAAGGTATGATATATTATGATTTTATTTAATGTGAATTATTCAGTAATTATTCCCATTATGGCACCTGCAGGATCTTGAATGACGGCAAATTCATTTTTACCCATCATACGTGGACCGTCTAATACTTTACCACCATTGTCAACACAAGCCTTTACAGATTCTGCAATATCAGCTACAGTTACATATATCATCCATTGAGCGGGTACATTAGAATTGGCACCTCTAGCATAACATATACCTGAAGTTCCTTCATCGTCATCATTAGCTTTCATTACATAATCTTCATACGCCCCCATATTTACTCCCTGATGTTTCCACCCTACCACCTTGCTATAAAAGTCTCTAATGTCCTCTGCATTATTTACCGTAAGATCTGTCCATACTATAGAACCTAATGGTTTTTTCATAATTATATTTTATTTGTCTTTTCTCAAATTACACTTCATTACCTTGGCATCAAGTTACGAAACGCAATGGAATACAGATTAATTAATATGATCAATATCAAAGACAATAAACGATTAAACTCGCTAATTATATTTCTAGCATTGATCGGTATGAGTTCGTGTAATTCAAAGAAAAAAATACAAAAATTGGAAAATAAATATCAGACAGAATTTGAAGTCAATACCAATTACAGTGCTTCTTACCAAGAAGGCATTGAATTCTATAGTCGCTTGGCGAATGACTTTGATCAGATACAAATGAATCCTTTCGGAATGACAGATTCTGGAAAACCATTACATGAGGTAATCATCTCTTCGGATAAAGATTTCGATCCAGTAAATCTAAGATCCAAAGGCAAGACTATATTATATATCAACAATGCCATTCATCCAGGAGAACCTTGTGGCGTAGATGCTAGTATGATGTTAGCTAGAGATTTGGTAATCGATCCTAAAAAAAATGACTTACTCAAAGATGTAGTGGTTGTGATCATTCCTTATTATAATATCAGTGGTGCTCATAATAGAGGGCCACATAGTAGAGCGAATCAGGATGGACCAGAACAATATGGCTTTAGAGGTAATATAAGGCACTTAGATCTCAATCGAGATTTTATAAAATGCGATAGTAAAAATGCCCAATCCTTTAATCAGCTTTTTAATCGTTGGATGCCTGAAGTTATGATCGACAATCATACTAGCAATGGAGCAGACTATCAATATGTCATGACGCTCATTGCTACTCAAAAAGATCAACTCAATAAACATGTTTCGGAATATATGACCGAAAAAATGCTGTCAGAGCTGTATAGTGGAATGGCCGCAAAACGTTATGAGATGACACCTTATGTATATGCCCGTAGTACGCCTGATGAAGGGATCAGTGGATTTCTAGATTTACCCAGATACTCCTCTGGATATGCCTCTTTACATAATACGATTTCATTTATGCCAGAGACACATATGCTCAAATCTTATGAAGATCGTGTGTTGAGTACTTACGATTTTAGTCTTACTATGTTAGAGCATATACAAAAGCATAGAGATGAACTTATGCAAGCCAGAGCAAAAGCAGATGAAGATACACGTACTAAATCCATTTTCGATTTAAAATATTCGGTAGATTATGATAAAGCTGAAACCGTTAATTTCAAAGGATATGAAGCGAAATATAAAGTCAGTGAAGTCACTGGACAATCGAGATTATATTACGATAGAGAAAGTCCTTTCGAAAAAGAAATTCCATTTTATAATACCTATAAAAGTACCTTACAGGTAAACAAGCCTAAGGCATATATTTTTCCACAAGCCTATCACGAAATAGCAGAACGTCTGATGTGGAATGGCGTGAAGGTAGATCGAGTAGAAGAAGATCAACTTATGGATGTCCAGAGCTATTATATAGAGAATTATAAAGACCAAAAAGCATATGAAGGTCATTATCTTCATTATGATGTTGAAGTAAGTCAGCGGCTGGTAAAACTTCAAGTTTATGCAGGTGATTATATAGTGTATACTAATCAGAAGAGTAATAACTATATTATGGCTACCCTAGAGCCGCAGCACCCAGACTCATATTTCGCATGGAATTTTAATGCAAAAGGAACATTTTTCAGCATACGTTTTTGAAGATATTGCAGCCGAAATGCTTCGGAATGATGAAAAACTCAAAAGTGAATTTGAAGGTAAAAAAAGTGAGGATACCGAATTTGCTGAAAATGCCAGAGCACAACTCAATTGGATCTACAAACGTTCACCACATTATGAAGAAGGGTATAAAAGATATCCTATTGCTCGAGTTGAATAAAATAGTAATAACCTTATTTCAGTAGGGTATTATTACTAAATGCTTATATAATGCAGTCTACTCAAAGATCTTGTAATAAGATTTGGCTCAATTTATGATTATGTTTAATATGTTAGAAATGAAAATTCTATCTTAGAAGTCTATTATTGATGAAAGAAATGATAAAACCAACCCATATCAGGATCTATATTGTTGCTCTGATATTACTTATAGGGCTTAGCCTATCTGCTCAATTTAATATTAAGGTGGGTTATGAATACAATCGTAGTAATGATGCAACTTTAGGAAAGTTAATTGATCTCTATAATGATGAACGTTCGTTTTTAGAAGAGCCTCTTAGTCAAGTTAAAAATAAATCAGGTCTTGCATTGGGTATTCGATATAGATTCTACACCACGGCTATCGAGTTATTCGCGCATAGAACTTCAGGAGATAGTGAGGCCTTAGGTGATGATAATGGATTGGAATTCGAAGAAAGTATAAGTAGTTCTAATAGATATTATGGTTTAGCTTTAGAAAATCAATTTGGTCATTATGGTTTCGGCGCATCCATTGGGTACGAAACTTTAAAATTCAAAACTAGAATAAGTGGAAGTAATAAAAATCGCGAATTTCTAAATCAGCGAGAATTAGCTAGTAGAGTATATTTAAATTTTGAATTTCCTGGTAGCAAAGTATCTTTTTCGATCAAACCTTATTATCATTTCTCTTTGGGAGAATACCATTTAATTCCTTTCAAAAACGAACTACTTCCTGACGTAGATGTAGACTCAGCAGACTTAATACTGAAACCTTCTTCTTGGGGAATTACTTTTGTATTTTATAATGGTCCACAACCCAACTAAGTCTTTTAATCTTCTTCAATAAACACAGGCTGTATCTTCGGAGAAAAACTTTTTGGATCAGCCATCGCGACATGCATTTTCCATTCTTCAGGAGTGGTCTTCATTTGAAGTAAAGCCCCTTCAGTCATGTACGGAAATATTTCCATATAACATTGACTAAAATTCATTGCTACTCTTCTGTGAATATGATATCTATTAATTTCATCTGGATCTTTTATTCCTGCAGCTGCCATTAATTCTATAAAGGACTTGATCGTTTCTTTTTGGTATCTCGCTACCCTATGTTTTTTATCTTCTACATTTAATCCTGCGACCAATTCTGCGTTCTGCGTCGCTACTCCAGTCGGACAGGTATTATGATTACATTCCAATGCCTGAATACAACCCACCGCCATCATCATCGCCCTTGCCGAATAGCATAAGTCTGCTCCTAAAGAAATAGCCCTAAAAATATGAAAACCCGAAACCACCTTACCCGATGAAATAAGTTTAATATCCTTTTTTACATTAAATCCGATTAAGGTATCGTAGACAAATGCCACTCCTTCTTTAAATGGAGTACCTACACTATTACTAAATTCTAAAGGTGCCGCACCCGTACCACCTTCACCACCATCTACCGCAATAAAATCAGGCTTAATACCTGTTGTAATCATCGCTTTACAAATAGCTATAAACTCATGTTTAGCACCTACGCAAAGTTTAAATCCTATTGGTTTGCCTCCTGATAAATCTCTACATCTTTTCACAAAATGCAAAAGTCCTTCTGGAGAATTAAAAGCTCTGTGATAAGGTGGCGAAAGTACATCCTCGCCCATAGGTACATTTCTAATTTTGGATATTTCTTCTGTTACTTTTTTCGCAGGAAGTATTCCTCCATGTCCAGGTTTAGCTCCTTGCGAAAGTTTGATCTCAATCATCTTTACATTATCCGCTGCAGTACGTTGACGAAAAAGCTCATCGTCAAAATTTCCATCTTTAGCTCTACAACCGAAATAACCAGTTCCAATTTGATAAATTAAATCTCCACCGTATTGGTCATGATAAGGACTAATACCACCCTCTCCAGTATTATGCGCAAAACCTCCTATCGCCGCTCCACCATTAAGCGCCATAACTGCTGCAGA
>CALBEE010000088.1 GCA_937927575.1 uncultured Saprospiraceae bacterium
TTATCATATATAGCTTCTGTATCATTGGTAAAGATCCAATCTCTTTTTTCAGAATTTCTTTCTAGTTTGTATTTATATAATTTTTGATTTTCAGATCTACTATGACGAATGGCTCTGAATTGAATCGTAATTTGATTTTGATTAAACGATAAATCTTTTAAATCCTTCTTAAGTATTAAACTGTCGTTTACATAAGTCGAATTGATTTTGAGAGGGACTTCAGTACTTTTCTTTTGAATTTTATCTGGAGGGAATGTACAGATGCCATTAGGGGAGGCAATGTAAATATTCTCTTTCCATTGAATAATGTCGTTGATATAGCTGGTATTTAAGCCATCACTTTTATCAAATGATTCTACGAATTGTATTGAATTATCACTAGGGTTATAGTGCAGTAGATTTAGACCATTATTGGTTCCAACCCAAATGTTATTTGTATCTGTCACTTCGACGGTGTTCACGATATTAGTGGTTAGGCTGTTAGACGTATTAAAGTGAATAGTATCTCTTGAGTTGATCATAAATATTCCATTACCAATGGTACTGATCCATTTATTGTTTTTCGAATCTATAGTTATGTTGTTTACTCTTCCAATATTGTTTCCTTTTAAGGTCCTAATTGTTTTCGGATTGGAAAAATCTGAGTTGTCTATGGAGTATAGTTCGTTTAATGTGCCTATCCAAATTATGCTATCCAAATCTTCTGCAACACTTGTTGATTTCTCGTTTAGTCTTATGTGTAGTGAATCAGTTTTAGATTTATTCATTGCTAAAAAACCATCACTAGTAGTATAAATTTTATACTCGTCGGAAGTTAAGAAAGATACTCTTCTCGTTTTTTTTTTCTCAGCAATTAGTTCCCCTTTTTTTTCTAGAAAATAGGCGTTTTCTATTTTTAACTTAGTTCCACTTTCGATTGTTTGAATTTCGTCCACATATTGATTTGTTCCTAGTAAGTTTATTTTAATTTCTTTGTTATTTTTTAAAGCGTCAAATACTATGATGCTAGATTGGGACGTTCCACAAATCAACATATCATTATATGCATGTAGCTTAATGTAGTTCATTTTTGAATTATTTGAAGAGCGAATGGTTGGAAGTGTGACGTAAATATTTGGTATATAAATAATCCCTTTGTTAACGGTCGTTATCCAATAATTGTCATTGTAATCTACTTTTAAATTAGTGACTTGAAATTCTTTTAATATAGATGTGAATGAGTTGTTTTTTAAATCAATATGAAAAAGACCTTTTGTGTTTTGTATGGAGTACCATATGGAATTTCTTGTCTTTGTTATAAATTCGAAGCGATAAGATTTTATTTTATGAAATATAGAATTTGGGATATTGTTTATCACCGAATATGTGTTTAGTTTTCCTTTGATTACTGGGTTAGTCAAAAAAATAAAACTGGAAGAGTCAATGCTATTGTTTGAAACTGTTTCCGAATTATGTATACTTGGTTTAGTATTCTTTGTAATCGAAATGATATTATTTGAATTTTGACTATTTGCAGTTAGGTGTAATACCTTATTTGAACTTTCTCGGATTTCTTTGATGTAATTTGCTTCTTGAGAAATAAGAATGCTTTTTAGTTCATTATTGTATTGATATGGTTTAAAGAGACCATTTTCTAATTGGGAAACATTTCTATTAAACCCAAAGAACCAAAGTACACCCTCAGAATCTTTGAAGATCTCAAAGTTAACGTTGTCTTGTAGGCCATCGAAAGTGGTATAGTTGGTAAATTCATAACTGTCATAAGACGAGACTCCACGATCTGTAGTAAACCAAATTACTCCGTCATTATCTATTTCGACATCATACACTTCATTACTAGGTAAACCATCATCTATAGTGTAGTTTATATAGAAAGGATCTTGACAAAAGCAGATAGCCGTAAGCAATAGAAATCCAAAACATTGAAAAAATCGCATTTTCATACTATGAAGTTAATTCTTTTCAAGTTTACCTAAGATGTGCAATAGTGTTTTTACAATAACGTAAAGATCCCACAATCTAGCGAGAATTCCGTACTTTTACTTATTAGCCTCCTAATCAAGATTAGAAATCGGAGTTTCGAGGTTAGTAACACATTTTAACTAAATTGACACTTTCATTGGCTAAATCTCAAGATCTTTTCGAGTTACATTTTGATGGCGATATCGTTTATCAAGGCGAACAGCTATATGATGCTGGTGCAGTTCAAGATATCCATAAGCCCGAAAAGAGCCTTTGGACGGCTATGGTCTACGATGATGTATTCTATGAAGTGGAACTGTTTAGCCCTTTTGCTCAAAGACGCAAAGTGTCTTGTGAGTGTCAATCTTTTAAAGACATTAAGTCTTGTAAGCATATAACGGCCGCCTTATTTGCATTACGTACTCAGCTAAAAGAAGAAGCAGATCGGAAAGCAGAAAGACTTAAAAATAAATCGAGTACTGGAAAGAAATTAAATATCAATACGCTTCTTCAAGATCTAGACAAGGATGATCTTTTAAACTTCATTCGAGGGTATGCGCGTAAGGATAAGAATTTTAATATAGCTTTGAAAGCACATTTTGCCAGAAGAGTTGATTTGGTGGATAATCGAGCGAAATTTAAAGGAATTTTAGACAGTATTATTAAGCCGATTACTTCTCCTACAGTAAGAGCCAAAGCGGCAGATCTTAAAAATTTTATTTCTGTTTCCAAGGAATTAATAGCACAGTTAGAAGACGCGATTTCTTTATCAGAATATGTAGACGCTTATTATATAGTGGATGCGGGTATATCCAAAGCGGAATATGTGAGATATCATTATGATAATTATGCGGATGATACATTAGCTATCTCAAAACAGTACCACGAGTTACTCATACTACTATACCAAAGAGTGCATGCCGACGAATTGAAATCAAATCTTTTAGAGCTTATAATCGATTTACCGCAAAGATCTTATTATAGACATAATAGGTTAGATGACCATTTGTTTCTACTTCTCATCAATAAGACTTATAAGAATAAAGAGCTTCTTTTAAGAATTCGAGCCATTTGTGAGGAAACCTTATTGCCAAAAAAGTTAGATGAACATGATCTCGTGACGATACTATCATTAATTCTGGTTATTGATTATCATCTGTATAAGTTAAAAGATATTTCCTGGTTTGTAGATAAGTTTGCGCAGCTATCCATGAATGTGGTAGATAGGTTGGTTGCTGTATCACAGGCCGAAGTTTCAGTAAGTTTGATGAAGAAAATGAAAAAGCATTTTCCTAAATCTAGAGAGCTTAAAAGGAAACTTCTGCAGGTTCATTTATCTTTAGATCAAATAGATGAACTTACTAAACTTTTGCCAACTTATGTTATTCAATCTGATGATACGAAATTACTTTACAAGCTAAAGGGGAGTTTATCTAATGTGCAATGGACGGATGTGATATTGGAACTTATTGATTATTATAAACAAGATGATTCCAAAAAATCAATTTTGGCGAGTATATATTTCCATGAAGAGGATTATGAATCTTTAGTAGAACTTTTAAAGTCGGGTATGTCTTTGGATACAGTGATGAATTATGATCACAAATTGGTCAGAGATTACCCGAAAGAAATAGCATTCATTTATAAAAGTGTTTTATCCGAATTATTAGATAGTTATCTCGGAGATCGATCGCATGCATCAGTGCGTAAGGCATTGTACCATTTGGAGCAGATTGGTGCTAGAAAAATTCAACGGACCGTCAGAACGTTTCTTGAAACTGAGTATGAGCATAGAATTAAATATTTGACCTGATCTGGATATATTTACTGTAGTAAGAAAGTGAAAATTCGATCAAGTCTTTCTGCCCAAAATCTCTCTTTGTGGTCATGGCCTTCAAATACTTGAGTGCTCATGTTGATTCCATCTTCGTAGCCAGCATCTCTCATTGTATCATTAATATTGAGTTGATGAACTTTATACTTGGCATCTAAGCCTATTGTACCATGGTCAAAGTAGATTCTATGTGTAGAAGGTGAAGGCATATTTTTGTTCATATAATGCTGGAATGCGGCAGGAACGGGATTTTCTGAATCATCTGTCATTCCACCAATCCAATGCGTAGATATACAAGCTGCTGCTCCAAAAGTTTCCGGATATTCAAACATGGCATACATAGATATTAATCCTCCCATACTTGATCCAGCGATATAAGTATTGGTACTGTCACTCAATGTTGAGAATGCTCCATCGATATAAGGCTTCAGTTCCTTCACGATAAATTTTAAATAATTATCAGCCTTTGGTCCGTTGGGAAAAAGAGCATCTTTACGCTGAAGACTATCTTCAGGCATATATGTTTCTTTAATATGTGGAGGTAATATTTCAAATGCTTTCTGCGGAAAATAATCTGCATGTCTCTCTTTACTATTATGAATACCGACTACGATACAGGGTTTGATCAATTTCCCTTCTATTAGCTGATTGAGTGTTTCATCTACTTTCCATTCTTGCTTATTCCAGGTATTAGTCGAATCAAAGAGCATTTGTCCATCATGCATATAGAGCACCGCATATTTTTTTGATTTGTCATAATTTTCAGGAGTCCAGATATCGACATGTCTCGCTGTGACATAATCCGAAGGAAAATCTGATATTCTTTCTACGAGGCCAAATTCGGTATTGGGTAGTTGAGCTATAGTAATATGAGAAAGTACTAATACTGAAACTATTACGAGAATATATTTTAAAGTCATTGGATGGATTATAACGGTTTGTAAAGAAGGAACGTCTTTGAATCGTCTCACTTCAAGATGTATACATAAGTTGCACTGAGTCAGTTCCGCAAATCTAGAAACATCCTGCAGTTAAGTATTAAAAAATTATTAAGATATTGAGCTATCTAATTAAGAGTTATGAAGAAAGTATTGTTCGTTAGACATGCTAAGTCATCTTGGGCCGATATGTCATTAAAGGATAAAGATAGACCATTGAATAAGAGAGGAATCCGAGATGCTCCAGTAATGGCCCAAAGATGTGTGGAATATGGCATGCCGATAGAGTTGGTTATAAGTAGTCCTGCCGTAAGAGCTTATGCCACAGCTTCCATTTTTCATGAAGTTTATAAGCTGACTACTCCAATTCAAAAAGAGGAGTATTTATATCATGGTGATCCAAGCGATTTCGAAGAGGCTTTATGCGGTGTGGATGATAATATTCAATGTGTAGCTATTTTTGGACATAATCCAGGAATTACATATTTGGCTAATGATCTAGATTCAAATCGATATATCGACAATGTACCTACTACGGGCGTTGTAATTGGACAAATAGATATCAATTGCTGGGAAGACTTTTCTATCTCTAATACGGTATTGAAAGACTTTCTATATCCGAAACAATTAATTTGAAGATAATATGATTTACGGTAAAGACAATCAGTTATTTATAAGACAGAGGAAGATAATCTTAATAATGGCCATTGCTGTTTTGACTATATCTTGTAAAAAGAATAATACTTTGGATGTAGGTATGTCTGATGATGCTCTGGTTGCGCTTATACAAGATATGCATATGGCAAATGCTATAATTCTAAAATATAAAAAGGAAGATAAAGATAGTGTCGGTCAGCTTTTGCGAAATCAGATGGCCGAAATTCATAACATCAGCGAAGAGAGAATCGATTTTGTTATGGAAGAATTGCAAAGAACACCTCGCAAGTATTTAGAATTAGAGAAAAAAGCCGTAGCAAATTTGAAAACCTTGAAAGATTCAATAAAGATAAAACCAGCACAGAATAAGCCAGGATCTGAGAATGCAAAGGCTAATAAAGGAAAAAGTAGGTAAGATCTACTTTCGTAATATGCAAACCAAATCTGCATCAATATCGATCTTTTGAATAAGTCTTCCTATTAAATTGGGTGCCTTTTTACCCTCATTAAGTTCATTAGCGGTGTGGATTACAACTGCTTCATCCCATAATTCTTTTTTTTGAAAAGATTGCAAGAGAGAAGCGCCACCTTCGACCATCAATCTATAGATCCCATTTTGATAGAGCTTATTTAATAGCGCTTTGAGGCTATCTTCTATTTCAAAATCATGTAGTACTACATTGATAGCATGGGGAAAGCTTCGTTCTTTAGTAGTCACATAAATGGTGGGCAGTCCATCGGTAAATACTTTTAGATGCTTAGGTAATTTGCCTTGCCTATCAAGTATTATCCTCACAGGATTTTCACCTTCTACAAGTCTCGTTGTTAACGCAGGATCATCTATTAAGGCAGTCTGTGTACCGATCATAATTCCATCGACATCAGATCTTAATCTATGCGTATATAATTTAGATTGCTCAGAAGACAGCCAGACTTGAGCGTTTTTAGAGGCTAAGTAATTGAATTTGGATTTTGCAAATTTTAATTGAACCCAAGGTGATCTATCCATCATCATTTTGATAAATGGCTGTATGAGTTCTTTACATTCTTTCTCTAATATTCCTTCAATTACGTGAACACCTAGATGTCTTAGTTTTTGGATGCTTTTACCGGCCACTTTCGGATTTGGGTCGGTAGCACCTAATACAATAGTCTTGATTTTATTTTTGATGATAAGATCTACACAAGGTGGCGTTTTTCCTTCATGAAAGCATGGTTCTAAAGTAACATACAAAGTAGCATCGCTAATCAGATGTTTATTTTTTTTATTTACCGAATTCAAGCAATTTACTTCTGCATGAGCTTCACCATGTTGAATATGATATCCTTCGCCAATTATACGATTATCGAATACCAGCACAGCGCCTACTTTTGGATTATCTTTTACTTTTTTACTTCCTAGAGCCGCTAACGCTAGTGCTCGTCGCATATATTGTGAGTGATTTATCAATCTTAGATGTTTTCCTTTACGGGTGTAAAATTTTTGAGTTTATCTATTACGAAATCTATTTCTTCAATCGTATTGAGATGTGAAAAACTAAATCTAATTGTTTTTCGCTCTGGTGGATGTCCAATATGCTGAAGTACATGAGAATCATGTTCTATTCCGGAACTACAGGCACTTCCAGAGGAAGCACTAATTCCTGAAATATCTAAATTGAACATGAGCATATCGACTTTTTGGGTAGCGGGAAAAGATACACTTAATATATTATCAATTTGGTCAGTACCATTTATTATGATATCGTCTAGTTCAGTTAATCTTGATCGCATATGTTGATTGATCAATGATACTTGTTTTGCTCTCATTTCTCTTTCTTCTAATGCAACCTCAAGTGCTACTGACATACCCATAATACCAATAATATTTTCAGTGCCTGCCCTCATATTTCGTTCTTGCGCACCACCATATAATAATGGACTAATAATATTATTACTATTCATGTAAAAAAAACCAATTCCTTTTGGACCATTAAACTTATGAGCAGATCCGGCTAAAAATGCCATAGGTGTAATATTAACGTCTAATGATAATTTTCCAATTCCTTGGACAGAGTCACAGTGAAACAAAGCACCATGCTCTTTGCAAATTTGAGATACACGATTAATTTGTAAAACATTTCCAATCTCATTATTCACGTACATGAGTGAAACAAGTGTTTTGGCTTCCGATCGGAGTAATGAATCAAGCTGATCTAAATCTACATTACCTTTATTGTCTACTGAGAGATAGACTATTTCTACTTCCGTTGTTTTTGACAAATGTTCGAGAGTATGTATTATACAATGATGTTCAAGTGGAGATGAGATAATTCTTTTTACATTAAGATCTTTGATGGCATTGGTTAGGATCATATTGTGCGCCTCTGTGGCTGAAGAGCAAAAGAATATTTCTCCAATGGAAGCACCAATAGCATTAGCAATTGTCTTGCGCGCATTTTCGATCATCATTTTGGCTTGTCGACCATGATGATGGATGCTTGATGCATTCCCAAAATGCTCTCTCATTACGGTAGTCATTTCCGAAATAACCGGCTCAATGAGTGGGGTAGTGGAAGCATGATCTAAATATATATGTCGCATAAATATGATTACTTATAAGATCTCAAAAATACAATAGTTTAAAGCAACTTAAGTTGAATCATGAATAGCTTATTTGTCGAGCAGCCAATTTATAGCCGCTTGCATTTGTTGATCATCTCTTCCGCTATGAGATTCTTGAAATGGAATCTCTATATCAACCCCAACTTTATCTGTATACAAATTATGGTTTCGGTCTGAAATGTAATTTTGTGAAATAATTAGAGCAAGTTCGTCGGTGATGACTTGGTACCCATTACCAGTAGTATATCCAGCGGTTTCTTCTCCTATAAAAATAGTGTTTGGTCTGTCCTTAAAGGTAACGGCAACTATTTCTCCAGAGCTAGCAGTGTATTTGCTTAACAGAACCACAAGTGAATCTGAGGTGCAATTTTTAATGGGAGACGGAGATTCATATACCAATCTTTCTGTATCGTAAAAATTATGGTTCTTTATTTCATAGCGATTTACGAGTTCACCTTCAGCATTCATAGATCCACCAATAAAGCCTTCTTTGAAAAACGGGGATATGTCAGCTATCATTGGATTCATATTTCCACCGCCATTGTCTCTAAGGTCAATTATCCATTTGTTAATGCCGGCATTTTTAAGATTAGAAATACAGTCTTGCATAGCTTGTGCTTCATCTTCTACTGATGCATGACCGCCGATTCCAACTATCTTTAGTATTCCTACTTCATTTTTACTTGTGCACGAAAATTTACTATCTATATTATTAATAACTTCATTTACATAAGATGATTTTCTAAGGTCTTTCTGGTCAGTAGGTCCAGTGTAATTCACTAGGATTTTGTAATTTTCAGTGGATCTAATAGTTGCATGTGGATCGCCTAATGCATTGATTAAATACTGTAATGCAGGTAGAAGCGATTCCTTCTCCATAGAGCCGTTACTAATGCGATGAAATTCTTGATCAACTTTTTCCCAGTCAACATTTTTAGAATAGACCGAAATATTTTGTGCAAGATTAACAATCGAATTTTTGGCTTCATATACTTCCTGAGCTTTGCATCCAAAGAGGGTAATGAGTACCATAAAATAGGTGAGGAAATTTTTATGCATAGTCGATAGAATTGAGTGATATTTTATTTTTCCATGAGTTCAATAAAT
>CALBEE010000089.1 GCA_937927575.1 uncultured Saprospiraceae bacterium
TTAGAGGCATATACATCGAGCCATATTAATTCTAATTTGGAATTTTGTTTTGCCCAATCCAATGCAGATTGAATCAATATTCTACCAAGACCTTGGTTCCTCCATTTAGAATCAATGCCCATACCTAACATTGCTGTATGTGCGGTCTTTAATCTTACACTTCCTGTCAAATCAATATTACCAATCAACGTATCCTCGTATTCAGCAACTAGCAATATCCCATTAGTACTATTGTTATAACTTTCTATTATACCTTCCTCTTTTGCAATATCAATTGGATACTCATCAAGAACTAAAGGAAGAGAGGTAGTACCCATAATATAGCTTCTTTTTAGCACAATCAATTTACTGGCTTCACTAGATTTTAATGTTCTGATTTGAATCTCTTCCCCAGATTTTAAATGGTATTTCGACATAATTAAAAAGATATTCTTGTCATATGAATACACTTTAAAATCCACCAACAAAAATTCATGGATTTTAGAGTTTTGAATTTACTATCAATACGCATCATAACCCATCCTTAACAAGTCCAATAATTCGTTAGTGACTTCGCTTTCATCAGAGATACGGACATGATGCGCAAATTTATTACCATAATGGGTAGTTTTTTTGACTAATGGATTATCTATCTTGCTAGGATAGTAAAATTTCAAATCAATCTGCTTAGTCATAGGACGCACTATGAGCCAAGCCTTTTCTTTAGTAAATACGATTGTATTAGTACTAGCGCCCACGGTACTCGGTTGCCAATCTATAACACCTATTAAAACTTGATCAAAAGCCAAGACTAGATTTTCTGGTTTACCTTCAAAAAGATCATCAATCGTCTTTGTAGAGCACATATGCGATTGATTATTATGCTTAAAATTACGCTTGCAGGTTGGGCAAATCCACATCTATAAAAATATTGATTAATATCGGCAATAAAAATATACCAGAAAGATAATTAATCTTCATCACATAATGTTTCTTTGCAATTCATTTAGATCATTCTTCGATCCTTACCTCTCCGACAATTTTCGGTACAGATAAATCATCTACCCTAAACGGTTCCTGACCAATAGCATATCCTTTGAACAGTAAAGATTTATTGTAGTCTTAACATCAATGTGGATTGCGAACACGAAACAAACGATAAATAAAAACTCTAGTTTAGGAATAGTCTTTTATTCATAATAGGTGCTTAAAGACGAAATGGCCTTCATAGGTCGAACACAAAGTTAATATGAGATATGCCCTCAATGTAATATATGATTATGCGAATGAAAGTATTACGATGTCAAACGACAGGTGTACATGTTTAACTAAAACTAATCAAACCATTGTTCGCAATTATGGAATTTACCATTGAGGCATTAGCGGCAATTCTTTATAAATTCTCCAATTCTGATCTTACCTCGACATCCTCTTTTTTCTCAAGAGACTTTTCTAAATACACCTTAGCTGAAATCGTATCATTCTGATTCAGCATATAATGAGCCATAGAGGTATATACGTGTGCGCTATTGGGATAGTAAGAAATATTAAGCTCTAATAAATCTTTTGCATTATCATGGCTTCCTAATTGTACAAATCCCCATGCCCAAGCATTGACATAACTTTCCATAGGTTTGACGTCATAGCCCATTTTTTTCGTCACTTGATCAAAATGTGCCTTCAAAGCTGGAACCACACGCTCTCTAGACTTACTAGGATGATAATAATCTGACATCTCCGGGAAAGTGTAAAAGTCATAGAAATAATTAAACGCATCGTACATCGCTGGTAGTGGAACTTGAAAATGATTCTCATCTTCGTAGTATTTCAACTTTATGTCTACAGCGTAATTCTCTTTAATGATTTGATTTGAAAAACGCACGCCAGCATTTGACATTGCCATCACTTCAGAGGTATCTTTTAAAGCGGAGATACGATCATTGAATGATAAAGTATTATTAGCCATGGCTATATAAGCACTTTTCTCATCATAATTACCGATCAAAAATGAATCTTGAACTACTTGACTAAATCTTTCCTTATCCCAAGCCGTAAAAGGATCTATTGAAAGATAATTAGTAAATAAGTCTTGATGATGTATCAGCGTATTGAGTACATATAATCCACCTAGTGAATGTCCAATCAAGACTCGATGATCAGATGTGGTATAGTGATCATCGATATAAGGAATCAATTCCTCACGCATAAACGCAGCCATCTTATCTGCACCTCCAGAAAACTCCACAGAACCAAAATTAGTATCTTCTTCTAGAGGTGGTGTAAGATCCACGTTACGGTTAATATTTACTATACCTACTACCATCATTTGCGGAATGACATCATTGGCAGTACCTGGAGAACTTAGCTGTTCTATTATAGCAGCAGTAGAAATAAATTGGCTTTCACCATCCATCACATAAACGACTGGATAACGAGTATCTGCCTCATTCATATCATAATATGCATCCGGCTTATAGATCCAGATTTCTCTTTCTTGATCCAGCACTTTAGAATATAATTTCTTTTTGACACCTATGCCTACTATCTCATCTTTTATAGGATTAGTAACCGATTTATTTATTGATCGGCACGACACTAAAGTTATGGATAATAAGACAAGCCACCTTATGGTTTTCATGTTGCTGAGTTACGTTTATATTGATCAACTAAAGATACGCTACTTCTGCAAATGATGTCATACCCTCGTTACGTTAACGCTTCGGCAAGACTTTCATCAAAGATTATCTGACAACTCGTCAAATCTTGTAAAGCGTACGAATTATAATTTGGAATGCAGATCGAAAATTGCCAACTTAGAATGTACTTTATTACGTAATCTCAAAGTGTTTAGCATTGATGGTAGCAAAACAAAGCCATTCTTATAAGCTGGATAACAATCTACTACTATATCTGTTATAACAATAACCAATACCGCCAGCAACGCTTAATATATATTGGCAGCAAAGGAAAACGAACAAACGGACATATATAATGCTTGATAAGGGCACAATTTGCTTTAATCATCTGTAAGATGTAGGCGCCTTTAATATCATGAGTATCTATGGTTTTACAATACGATGCAGATTGTAATTAACAGGTGAATGGCATTATTTAATGAAATAATCAAAAATCGGCCAAAATCCGAACAAAATAGCCTAAGTTTGTGTATTGATAGTATTACTATTATTTATAAAAGTAATTATACAGCATGAAGCCAGACGCAACGGTATTTAAACCAATGAAGAGATTACAGCGATTGCTTGCTGTAGACAAAAAGGAAATAACACAGGTATACGCATATGCCTTACTTAATGGACTCGTCAATCTCTCCCTACCATTAGGTATACAAGCGATCATCAATCTTATACAAGGAGGAGAAATGTCTACCAGCTGGATCATTCTGGTCGCTTTTGTACTAATAGGAATTGCGCTTACAGGTGTATTCCAATTGATGCAATTAAGGATAGTGGAGAATATCGCTCAGAAGATCTTTTCAAGAGCCTCATTCGAATTTGCCTACCGTATACCTAGAATCAAATTCAGCGAATTGTATAATTATTATGCTCCAGAACTAGCTAATCGCTTCTTTGATACCATTACAATACAAAAAGGGCTCTCTAAAATATTGATTGATTTCTCATTGGCCGCTTTCCAAATAATAGCTGGATTGATCGTATTGAGTATGTATCATTCCTTTTTTATACTTTTTGGCGTGGCTCTAATTGCATTAGTATACACTATTATATTCTTTACTGGACCTAGAGGACTAGCCACCAGCTTAAAAGAATCCAAACATAAATATGACGTTGCGCATTGGCTAGAAGAAATCGCAAGAACCAAGATGTCATTTAAGCTCATTAAAAATCCGGAAATATCTCTTAGAAACACCGATGCAAGAGTATCTAATTACATCAATGCCAGAGAAGGTCACTTTAGAATACTAGTCGGACAATTTCTAAGTCTCATCACATTCAAAGTACTAGTAGCAGCTGGTCTTTTGATTATCGGTGGAGTACTTGTATTCAATCAAGAAATGAATATCGGACAATTTGTTGCCGCAGAGATTATCATTATCCTAATCATAAATAGTGTAGAAAAACTAATTAAATCATTGGACTCAATTTACGATGTACTCACTGCATTAGAAAAAATTGGCTACGTCACTGATATGGAACTTGAAAATGAAGAAGGATTGCGCTTTGATGATGAAATCAATCAAATGAATGTCACAGTGAGCAACATTAAATTTAGATTCCCTGATAGCAATTCTGATATATTAGACGATATATCTTTCAGCGTACCAAAAGGTGAATCAGTAGTACTCACTGGATCATCAGGATCTGGAAAATCTACTCTTATTAGTCTATTAGCCGGCATCAATGATCCGACAGAAGGAGTCATTACTTTCAATGGTTTATCCATACTATCTGTTAATGGAAATTCGCTACGCCAACATATTGGTTATGCATTGAATAACAATCAAATATTTCATGGATCCGTCCTAGATAATATTTCGATGGGGCGAGAAAATATCAATACTCAAGATGTAGTCGACGCTATTGAATTAGTAAATCTCGAATCGTTTATCAAAACATTACCACTAGGGCTAAATACAAAATTAGATCCTGAAGGAAAACGAATTCCTAGATCAGCTATGAATAAAATTTTATTAGCTAGAGCTATCGTAAGTAAGCCTACATTGCTTCTCCTTGAAGATCCATTAGATCATGTTCCGGCGATAGAGAAAGAAGTGATTATTCAAAAACTTACCGATCGATCTATGCCTTGGTCTATTATTATCACCACAGTTGATAACATTTGGAATAAGTATATCAATCATGAAGTGCATCTTGATAATGGTAAAGTAAAATTTGACAATATTTCTAATTTATAGATTATGCTGAATATAAGTCTTAAAAGAATCAATCAGAATATTGATCTCGAAAAATATAATTCTTTCAAAACATTGAGAGAAAGATCGGTATCAAAAATATTGTTACGCCTTATGATAGTACTTATCGTAGGTGGCATCTTAGCACTCTTTCTCCCTTGGACGCAAAATATAAGAGCTAATGGAAATGTAACTACTCTCAGTCCAGATGACAGACCGCAAACTGTACAAGCGACTATAGGCGGAAAGATCGAAGAGTGGTATGCTCAAGAAGGAGACTTTGTCAACATTGGAGATACGATCATTCGCATTTCGGAAGTAAAAGAGATGTATATGGATCCTGACATATTAAATAACACTCAAAACCAAATAGTGGCTAAAAATGAATCTTCAAAAGCTTATGCAGAAAAAGCCAATAATCTCTCTGGTCAATTGCAAGCACTTATAAATAGTAAGGAGATTAAATTAGATCAAAATGCCATCAAGATCAATCAAACTAAACTAAAAATCAAAAGCGATAGTATCGACTTGGTAGCTGCCAGAACTAAAAAGAATATTGCTGACAACCAATTTAAGCGGATAGAAAATCTTTATAATGAAGGATTAAAATCATTAACCGACTTAGAAGCGAAAAGGCTATCTGTACAAGAAACTCAAGCCAAAGTAATATCTCTAGAAAACAAAATTGATAGCAATCAAAACGAACTTAACAATCTCAAAGCAAATGTCACCGCAATTATTAATGAGTATGATAATAAAATAGCAAAATCAAAATCTGATCGTATGTCAGCCATGTCAGCTAAGTATGATGCTGATGCTAATAGAAATAAATTGCAATCTCAGTATAATACATATGAAGTAAGACAAAAGAACTACTACATCACCTCTCCCATTAATGGAACGATTACAGAAGCCGTCAAAACTGGTATAGGAGAAATCATCAAGGCGGGTGATGCTATTGTTAATATTGTACCAAAAGAATACAAACTGGCGGTAGAGACTTTTATAAGCCCTATGGACATGCCATTATTAGATATCGGCCAAAAAGTTAGGGTACAGTTTGATGGATGGCCAGCTATCGTATTTAGTGGATGGCCTAATAGTAGCTACGGTACATTTGGAGGCCAAATATTTGCCATCAATAACGACATCAGTGATAATGGGAAATATCGAATTATGATCGCTCCTGATCCAGATGACATCGAATGGCCCACTGAAGTAAGAGTAGGAGGAGGAGCCAACACTATAACTCTTTTGAACGATGTGAAAGTGGGTTACGAACTATGGAGACAACTCAATGGATTTCCAGCCGACTACTATAAGAATTCTAAGTCGAAAAAGGTGAAAACTAAAATTCCACTTAAGAAAATTAAATAACTACACGCTAAACAATTGTTATGAAATTTCACACAAGAAAACTAATAAAGCCAGAAAATCTAAATGCGAATAACACATTATTTGGAGGTTCGCTTTTACGATGGATAGATGAAGAAGCCGGCATCTACACCATGACAAAATTAAAATCACAAAAAGTAGTAACAAAATATATTTCAGAGATCAATTTTATTTCGTCTGCTAAGCAAGGAGATGTCATAGAGATAGGAATGGAATTCGTTAGCATTGGTCGATCTAGTATCACCATGAAATGTTTAGTGCGAAATTTATTTACCCAAAAAACAATCATATCTATAGACAAAATAGTTTTTGTGCGAGTAGACGATAACGAGTTACCGAAAGCACACGGATTCACATTAGAGGATATAAAAGCTATGAGCTCATGAGATTTGCCGTAATAATCATCACATATTTTTCTGCGATTTCTCTATTTGGTCAGAATGAAGAGTTGCTGACTTTTGAAAAGTATATTGAAAATGTAAAGACGCATCATCCGGTGATGTATCAATCTCAATTACTAGATCAAATGGCGAAGAGTAATAGAAAGATGGCGCGTGGAGGATTTGATCCAAAAATAGAAGGAGACTGGAATCACAAATCGTTCGATGATAAGAATTATTACTCTTTACTTAATAGCGCTGTCAAAATACCCACTTGGTATGGTGTAGATCTTAAAGCGGGTTACAGTCGTAATAATGGTCAATTTCTGAATGAGAGTGATTTTCTTCCCAGTCGCGGCTTATGGAATGCAGGCATAAGTGTACCTCTCGGCAAAGGACTTATTATCGACGAAAGAAGGGCACAACTCAAGAAAGCCGAAATTTATGAATCTGTGACTGTGCAACAAAGGACACTCATGATTAACGAAATTCTCTATGAAGCTTCCATAGCTTACTTAGAATGGCAAACTGCCACACAACAGTTAGCTATCGCCGATGAAGGACTAGCTCTTGCCCAAATTAGACTAGAGGGCACACATTTAAGTTTTATCAATGGAGATAAACCCGCCATAGATACTTTAGAGTCCTTCATATCTGTGCAATCACGAGAATTAGACTACCAAAAGGCATCACAACTACTTGAAAATTCCAAACTAAATGTCAATAATTATTTATGGCTCGATGGTGAAATACCATTAGAAATAGAAGAAAACACCATACCCGCACCACTAAATATTGAGATACTATCGGAAGAGACTAATATCATAGCTATAGCACAATCCGAATGGATCGCAAACCATCCTGAACTCTTATTATACGATTTTAAAATTGCTGATACCCAAGTTGATCAACGTCTTGCTAAAGAAGAAATCAAACCTGATATTCGAATCGAATACAATCCATTATTAGCTGTGGCACAAGATCGAATTTTTGACGAATTCAATACTAATGATTATAAATTGGGCGCTTCTATTTCCTACCCTATCCTTCAAAGAAAACAAAGAGGAAAAATCGAACTCAACACATTGAAGATACAAGACACTGAGTTAGAAAGAAGTATCAAATCACAAGCGCTTACAGTAAAGCTAAATACATATCTCAATAACATTAACCAAACTAGAGAACAATATGCCTTACTAGATGAAACTACAGATAATTACCAAAGAATGTTAGCCGCTGAAAATAGAAAATTAAATATTGGTGAAAGCTCTATATTCCTTGTTAATACCAGAGAACGTAAATATTTAGAAACGAGATATAAACTCATTAATGCTGGTCAAAAATTGATATTCAATAGGCTGACTTATTTGCTAACATCCGCAAGACTACAAGAAGTTATATAATATTAGATGGGACTAAACAATATCTCGATTCTCTTACTTACTGTTTATATCTAAATCATATTCCTTGATATGAAGAAACTAGAAAAGAACATACTTAACTTATATAGATCATTAATCAATAAAGAGTTTATAGCGAAACAAGTAGCCTTAAATGCAGATGAAAGCTACCGTCTAAGTGCTATGAATCTCGTAAGATATATCACCTTAAGGAATCAAGACCTTAGGAATGTGCATGATCATCTATCCGAGATAGGTGTCTCCTCTCTGAGAAGCTGCGAAGGCTATGTAATGGACAATGTGATTTCTGTGCTACGATTGGTAAAGCTCATCAATGGTGAAAATTGGAAACCCTCGGAAGAAATAGAAACTATAGGATATAAGGCAAGTAAGAAAATATTAAAGAAGCATACTAAACAACTCTTCAATACTAAGCGGAAAAATAAAGATACCAAGATCATGGTCACTGTTCCGAGAGCAGCCGCTTTTGACCCAGATATGATCAGGCAACTTATAGTGCAAGGTATGGAGGTAGCCAAGATCAACCTTTGCCAAGGAAGCAGAATAGAGTGGCTTATGCTCATCGATCATATTCGTGAGCAAAGAGAATTATTAGGTATTGATTGTAAAATTCAAATTGATTTATCCGGACCCAAACTAGCTTTGGGAAAAATAAGAATCCGAAAAGGATCGAAAAAAACCAAAGATTTCATTCGACTCTTTAAGGGAGATCACCTCGTACTTACAAGCAAAGCGTTTTCATCACAAGACAAACAGCTTGGACATAAAGGAGAAACCCTCAGATTACCAAAAGTTAGTGTATCTGATTCCGCTATCATAAGTGAAACCCAAATAGGTGATCAAATATTATTTGATGATGGCAAAATAGAAAGTCGGGTCATCAAAAAAAGAAAAGACGAATTGGAAGTCATTATTATTAGTGATGCTAAAAAAGGGAAAAAACTAAATTCATTAGCGTCTATTAATTTACCCGACACTGATTTACACCTTCCTTCACTGACTAAAGAAGATATTAAACTGCTACCTCTCGTAATGGAATATGCAGATATCATTGGCTTTCCATATGTCCGATCCGAAAAGGACATTAAAGCTTTGTATAATGAATTAGATCAATACGATAAAAAAGATATAGGAATAGTCATAAAAATAGAAAATGAACAAGCCTTTGAAAATCTCCCAATGATTTTATTGGCTGCAATGAAACGACCTAGTATAGGTGTAATGATCGCAAGAGGCAATCTAGCCGTCGAGATCGGTGCGGATAGAATCGCTGAAGTGCAAGATCAAATTATGTGGATCTGTGAGGCTGCTCATATTCCTGTCATTTGGGCCACTCAAGTACTTGAAAACCTTACTGCGACCGGTGAGGCTACCAGAGCAGAAATCACAGATGCAGCCAAAAGTGCTAGAGCTGAATGCGTCATGCTCAATGGTGGACCACATATCGTTCAGACCGTCACGATGCTTAGCAAAATTTTAGAAAAAATGGAAGGACATACTTCGAAGAAAAAGAGCGTAATGCGTGCCCTTAAAGTAAGTATGAAAAATTTGGATCGTATGGGTATGGAGGAGTAAAACCACTTCTTTACATAGTATGCTTTCTATTAGGACAACAGTTTTTTTTCATTGCCCTTGTAAAAACAATTGAAGTATCCTAAAAGATGATAAGCTGTAAACTACATCAGTCTACAGACACATTTATATTTTAGTGTAGATTAATTTTCTATTACTAATTTTCTAATCGTCTTTTGATCAGTTTCTAACTTTCTAATTTCGACTATATACAATCCCCCTTCAAATGAACTAACATCTACTAACTTTGTATTGAATGCTTTAAAAATTAAATTTCCTTTCAAGTCATACACCTTGATTTCAAAGTTCAATATTTCTTTAACATCAATATTAAAAATATCAGTTGTGGGATTAGGATATATATCAATGGTAACATCCAAAATATCAAAAGTAGAAGAAATTAGATCCAATCCATCACAGTCTTCATCAATCCCATTATTAGGAATATCAAAAGCACTAGGGTTTATATTGGGATTGGTATCATCACATTCAAATTGCGAGAGGTAACCATCGCCATCCATATCTACTCCAGTAATTGGGTCTTGACCGTTTTCAAAATCTTCACTTGGAACGCCTTTAAGACATCGACCAATTTGGGGAAACGTAGAAGTAACCACGTAATAATAATTAAAGGTCTCTGTACCCAAGGCCGTTTCTAAGATGATCGAAGATTCAATACCATTGCATTCATCTAAATCTCCAAGTCCTTCAATATATTCATAATCGACTGTATATTTTCCAGTGTAAGGACCACATGGAGCGACGATTCCGTCTCCTGGTCTTTCACCAGTTTTGAGTTGATAACTTGGCAATAATTCTCTAAACTGTCCATTAGAATCTGGACCAAACTTATATAGGATTGGAAATCCATCTGATGCCCACCCTATTTGATACGGTTCTGAAAAAGAAGCCACAGTAGTTACTCCAGGATTGTCGGTTTCTAAATACTGAAACATCTCTCCATGGTAATGATATCCTGAAGCATTAGTGTGCGCAGTAGCACAATCCAGTTGAACTTGCCCTTCTCCATCACCTTGATTATTCGTAGGTTCGAAAACCCAATCCCAATTAAATTCTCCAGTATTTTTATTGGTATAAATAAAAGGTTGGCCTGGCGCCGGTGATAGGAATACACCATTGAGAGCCACACCATAATGCCTAGCAGGTCGTCCATTGTCTCTTACTATATTCGTACTTTCTTCCGCTAATGTAGGTGCTTTCTCTACCCTAAAGTAATGCTAAGACTGACCTGGTTGATTCACAGGATTATAACAATAATCATGATTAGGAAATCCATTGGAATAAATATGTCGTAGATTATTCTCTTCATATTCATGATATACGCTGGGTTCATCTGGTGAATCACAGCAGCCTATATTTTCAAAACTCAATATATCTATTTCTGGGCAATCAATATCAGTAGTATCACAATCGTCAACCTCCATTTCATCACCATTAAGAATAAGATCTTGACAAGACCATCCATTTCTAATTATACTCGCTTGATCTTCCAAATCCGCCAATATTTCTTGCGCTTCACTTGAGAGATTATCAATTAGATTTTCTTCTTCAAAAGCATTCAATGACAAGTCATAAAATTCTTGCACCCCTTGTTCATTTTCTATGAGTTTATGATCTCCTTTTCGTATTGCCCAATATTGAAGACCATCATCAATATAATCAGAATAGACATAATCTCGCAGTATGGTATTGGGGGATTGAAATGACGCATCAATGCCATAGCTATTGTAAATTCCACCTTGAAGATTATTATCCGTTGCCACATTATAAAAAGTAGCATGAAGGTCATTTACTTGAGTTAAACCAAATTCTTGTTCGCCACTTCTAGTGACACCATTACCGCTAATTATCATAGGTACTCTGATTCCTCCTTCATACATACTGCCTTTTCCATGCTGATTAGGATACTCACTCAACACAGGATTAGGAGTACCATTATCTCCTATAAATACTACAAGTGTATTGTTTCTTGTTTCTTCATCCATGCTATCAAGTAATCTTCCAATCTCGTGGTCTAGCGCTTCAATACTTGCATTATATATTTCCTTATTGGATGAAGGATTTTCTATCGTATACAATCCATCTGGTGGAACTTGAAAAGGGCTATGCGGTGCAATATGTGCCAACCATAAAAACCATGGTGACTCTTGACCCGCTACCCAATCGATTGCAGCATTTGTCAAATGAGTAGTCACATATTCCTCCACCTGAACAAATTGACCATTCTCTACTTTTTCCCAATTATAATAGTCATTGATAGTGCCATCTATTATACCTTCATAATGATCCGCTCCATGTTCAAACGGGTGATCCAAATTAATAGGCTGTGAAATATGCCACTTACCAATCAC
>CALBEE010000090.1 GCA_937927575.1 uncultured Saprospiraceae bacterium
GAGGAGAATTTGGGCAACGATATTATAAAGATGGCAGTGATGTACCATATACAGGTTGGCTATATGCTAAATATGATAATGGTGAATTGGAGGCGGCTCAACAATTTGTGGATGGGTACGGAAATGGAATCTGGATAAATTATGATCCAGATGGTCGTAAGACAGAGGAAGGGACATATAGAAATAATAAAACAGAGGGACCAGCAAAGTTATTCTATGAAGATGGCAGTGTCAAAGCATCCGGCGAATTTGTACATAGATACAAGAAAGTAGGGTGGTGGAATTTCTATGATCGAAAAGGAAATGTGGTTAGTAAAAGGTTCTTTACAAGGTAAAACACTTAAAGTCAAGAAGTTGATATTGAATAAATAAAAGACAGTTACATGGCCTGTAAGTACTAGACTTAGCTAAACATATTGTTTTAAGGGAAGCACTTGACACTCTACCAACTATATTGAAACCTTTATTATCAATACTAAAGAAAGTACGACCTTAAGCTTACCTTTGGGGTAAAGACCATTATATCCGATGATTAATAAGATAACTGTTAGCATATTCCTTTTTATGGCAGTGTTCCTAGGTGCTCCCAAGGATCTACAAGCACAAAATATCTTCAAAAAATACTGGGACTCTCTGGTACGCGATACTGCAGATGTATCTAAGCCTCAGTTGCTTGTATATCCTGTCGTGGCGTATGCTCCAGAGACAAGCTGGGAGTTTGGATTCAGTTCTTTGTATGTGTATTTTGCTAATCAAGATACCACCAATAGACTCAGCGAAATCAATGCCTTTTCATTTTTTACACTTGAAGAGCAGTATGGACTCTGGTTTGATCATGCACTATACTCAGATAGAGATAAGTGGTTTTTTCTTGGGAGGCTACGTTTTCAGAGTTTTCCACTATTTTATCATGGTATAGGACCAGAAACTCCAGCAGACTTTACCGCTAAGGTGGAAGCGACTCAGCTGATCATCAAAGAGCGTATTCTCAGAAAAGTAGTGGATAACATCTTCGTAGGATTAGAATTGGACTATCAGCAGTTGCGAAAAACAAACTTTGTAATACCAGATTCTTCAATGGATGAATTTCAGCGTCCTCTGGGAGCTGATGGTTCGAATAATTTTGGTATCGGTCTAGGACTGGTACATGATGATAGACATAATGTACTTAACGTACGGAAGGGTTTTTTCTCAGAATTAGCTTTCTTGTCCTACAATGAAGCTTGGGGAAGCGATTTTAATTTTACTTCGGTGTACTCTGATACTAGAGTATTTAGACCCATAGGCAAAAACAATGTCCTCGCCGCTCAATTATTTGGTCAATTTAATTCAGGAGATGTACCATTTAATCAAATGGCATTAATGGGTGGAGAAAATCTCATGCGAGGGTATTATTATGGGAGATATAGAGATAAAAATCAGATCGCTACTCAGGTAGAAATGAGATTTCTGCCGCTGCCACTTGGATTTACAAATAGGATTGGTTTTACTGTTTTTGGTGGCCTAGGTACGGTGTATGATGAGTTTAGCGAAATTAGCTCTGATAATATAAAAGCTGCAGGTGGAGCAGGTTTGCGAGTATTACTTTTTCCTAAGAAAGATATTTGGACGAGACTTGATGTTGCACGTACATCTGAAGGTACAGGCATTTATATATTTGTTGGAGAGGCTTTTTGATGGGATTAATGTTAGATTTTGGAAGAACTAAGCATGATTAAAGTCGATGTATAGAATCTTAGTCCATTTAGTGTGACATAATCTTCGTTGTTAATAATAAATATTTTGCTATCACTTACGCCAGTTACATCTATGATGATTTGATCATTAGTAATCGTCAAAAAATTTTCGAAAGCGGTTTCTTTTCTAATAAATAAAGTATCCCTGGAGTCAATTCGTTATAGCCTAGATAGTTAAAAATGCAGGACTAATGTGCCCACTTATGAGTCAGAGCCACTCGTAGATATATAGAAGTGTTATTATGATAATCCATGTTGTTTTCCTGGCGAATTGCTCTGTTAAATACAAAACAACTAATTATCAAGAAATAGGAGTTGGTATAAAAATTAATTACTTAATAAGATTATCTTGAATTGTATAAATAGACTATCATTACTAATGAACTTTTGTCTTCAATGTTAATGGTGCCGCTTGTATTTTATATCTTGCCAGGAATTACAAATTTTTAGGAATGAAGCACGGACTACTACTAATTATAATATTGACAATAAATAATTTTTCTATCGGACAACTATCAGAACCTATCTTATTGCATAAATCATTGGGTACTAATGTCGTGCTTAAATTTACAAACATAGATGATGATGATGAATTGGATTTAATATTTAAGGTTGATGGTCATGATAGCGCAGACGATGGATTTTACCAAGCGATAGGTTATAGAGAAAACGGTGAATACCAATTGAGATCTACTAAAATAAGCGATGAAGAATACGGTAGAGTGGAATCAATAAATTTGGATGATGATAAAGAATTAGAACTTATTGCAATTAAGAAATTTGGAGCTGACGATTGTGATTTATTGGATATTTATGATTTGCAAGATTCAACTTATGTACTGATGGATACTATGATGGAGACATTTGACACTCTATGCTTTAAATCTAATGCAAACTATAATGATATTACAATAGCGGATATAAATGGTGATAGTCGACCTGATGTAACTTTACGAAATTATAGCGATCCATATATATACAGTGTTTTTTTTGGTACGGAAGATCCTAATGTTTACAATAAAACGAGAATACCTTTTTCAGGTACATTACAGACTGTAGCGGATGTAAATGTTGATGGTAAATATGATTTGATGTTTTTCAACGAGAATCAAGATTCAATATTTATGATTGAATGGGGTGAAACTGATAGTTTTGACATTAATTTGGTCGCTGCGGATGTTTCGTTTAGTACATTTCGAATGCATGTGACCAACTTGGATATGGATATGGAGCTAGAATTGGCTTATTATGATTCCGATAAAGATTCGATGTACCTAGTAAATAATTTAGGAACAGAAAATACTGAAGTATTTTCCATTTTTAAAAGCGACGGAACTTTTGGAACTTGGTTAGATACTAATTTTGATGGAAATCTAGATTATTTTTCTCGAGTATCTAATTCATCCGTAGGTTTTGGTGAATTATTTGTAAATGACGGTGGCGGTATTTTTACTAAGCAAGATGGGTTTAATAATTTAGAGCATTTCGATTTTAGAAATGATTTCGTTACTAAAATTGACTTGGAGAATAAGGTGGCTGAATATTATTTTGGTACTAATGTTGGCATTAGTATGAATATAAATAACAATGAGGAATGGTCTTCACGAACTATTTTGGCAGATTTACTAAATATAGAAACCATTGATGATATTGAAGCTGCTGATGTGGATGGTGATGAAATTGCGGATATCATATTTTGTTCGCGCTGGGGGTCTGTTTTGGGTTATTTCAAAGGGTTACCAGACTCCACATATTCTGAACCTATCGCAATAGATTTTGGTGTTAAAGGTCCATATGATATTAGTACAGCGGATGTTAATGCTGATGGATATTTGGATTTGATTTATAGCACTATTTGGGGCGAAGGACAGATTTGGGTGGCATATGGAGATGGGAACGGTGATTACAGTGCTAAGCAGAGAATTGCCAAGTATTTTGGATTAATTAGAGGAATGGTTGTAGGTGATTTTTTTAATGACGGATATCCAGATATTATAGTATCTTCTATCGAGTCTGGTCTCGTTAGAATACTTAAGAATGTAGAAGGAATATTTTTAGAAGAAGAGACAATTGGAGTCCTTGAGTCTCCTAGTGAATTATTTAAAGTAGATCTTAATAATGATGGCCACCTTGATTTATTTGCTAATTCAATTGGTGGAGGTTCCTTTGTCGATTTAGTACAATTTACCAATAGCGCAAATGGCACTTTTGAAAATAGTCAACCATGGTTGCAAAGTGAATCTACTAGTATTAGATTTGTCGATATTGATGCTGATGGTGAGGATGAAATAGTGTCTTACTTAGATGGAGAACTTAGGATCGATAAAATTGAAAATGGTGTACCAGTTTTATGGAGAAGTATAGATGATTTGAATTTCGGAAACGCATTGTTTTTTGTAGTTGATTATGATGGCGACAGTTTCCAAGACATACTATTTAGAAGTGGTAGTAGGACTTCTATTTACCAAAACAATAACAACGAAAATTGGACATTTGAGGGATATTACGATGATATTATTGAATCAGAAAATGCAGATCTTGTTCTTTTAGAAAGAGAAGAATGGTGTGCCAATTTGGATGTTGACGATGATGGAGATCGTGATTTTTTATTTGTTACAGAATTAGGGGATCTATATTTAGTGTTAGACCAAAAATCTTCGACGACAAGCTTAAATCCAGAAATTGAAACCACTAACGAAATTAAAGTATTTCCTAACCCTTCCAATTCGTTTATAGAATTAGATATGGTTCCAACGGAATTTCAAAGTCTATCTATTTTTAATTCTCATGGAGTTTCAGTTCATTCAACTACAAATAATTCTAAAGTATTGAATATAGCTAATTTGTCTAAAGGTTTATATTTCATAGTAATACACCATTCAGAAGGCCAAGATATTTCTAAGTTTTATAAGTATTAGTAAGTATTCCAAGCTAATTCGTAATTGGTAAATTAGAATTGGATTTTTTTCAGAGCCATGGTTAAATTCTGTTTCAAATCTACTTCATTGGCAATAGTATTGGATCCGCTTTCAATATTTTTTACGAGGGATGGAATATCCGTTTATTGAGTGGAATTACGGAAATTCGATATTGTCTTTAGGTGTAATATTTTTCGGCTCATTAGCTCACTCAGAATAAATTCGATTACGGATATGTTTTGTTAGGTATAAGAATGAAATTACGTTTCTATATTGCTAATATTCTTCGGTTCGTTGCTCTCACTCAGAATAAATTCGAAGACGGATATGTTTTGTTAGGTATAGGAATGAAATTGCGTTTTTATATTGCCAAGATTCTTCGGTTCGTTGCTCTCACTCAGAATAAATTCGAATACGGATTTTCTTTTGAAAATTCTTTCTCATTTACTTCCCAATACAAAACCTAGTAAATATACTTTCCAACAAATCATCAGTATGGATTTCTCCAGTGATCTCACCCAGATAATGTAACGCTTGCCTAATATCCATAGCAACAAAATCTCCGGTGATGCCTGAGGTCAATCCATTAAGTACTGCCGATAGACTTTCGTAAGATTTGTGTAAAGCGTCATAGTGGCGTGTATTGCTGACTATGGTCTGATCCATGAGCTCTGGATGATCAATGACTGTCCGATATAGATGTTCTTTAAGTGCCTCTATGTTCATCTTATTGAGTGCAGAGGTAGTGATGATATTATCAGCAGTGATGAGTCCTTCCTTATAATAATCTTCAGGTCGCGTGTAAGGATTGAGATCCATCTTATTGAGGATAATCACGAATCGACTATTAGCTATTTTAAATGTTTCTATATCATTCCAGACCATCTCTGGAGTAGTGTCAGATATATCTACAACATGCAGGGCGACAGTACTTTTTTGAATCTCTGACATGGCTTTATCTACACCGATGGATTCTATCTTGTCTTGTGCCTTGCGGATGCCTGCCGTATCTACAAATCTAAAATTGATCCCTTCGATATTAAGGCTTTCTTCGATCGTATCTCTAGTCGTACCTGCAATATCACTGACGATCGCTCTCTCTTCATTGAGTAATGCATTGAGTAGTGTAGACTTTCCTGCATTAGGTCGTCCAGCGATTACTGTAGCGACTCCATTTTTGATAACATTGCCCAAGTGGAATGAGTCGATCAACTTTTTGATGACGCCTTGGATTTTAGTTACCAGAGCTTCTAATCTACCTCGATCTGCAAATTCTACATCTTCTTCACCAAAGTCGAGCTCTAATTCTATCAATGCAGCAAAGTCAATAAGCTCCTGCCTTAATGCTTTGATTTGATCTGAAAAGCCTCCTCGCATCTGCTTCATCGCTATATCATGACTACTAGCTGAGTCTGATGCGATCAAGTCAGCTACTGCTTCGGCTTGACTGAGATCCATTTGGCCATTTAGGAATGCTCTGAGGGTAAATTCACCTCTATTGGCCGAACGTACTCCCTTACGTAAAAAGAGATGTATAATTTGCTCTATGATATAACTTGATCCATGGCAACTGATTTCTACTACATTCTCCTTAGTATAAGATTTGGGTCCTCGGAATATCGTAGCTAAAACTTCGTCTAATACGATACCTTCTTCGTCTTTGATTTTACCAAAATGCACAGTGTAACCCTCTTCATTAGAAAGATCTTTGCCGTGAAATACTTCATTGACAACATCTATCGCTTTCGGCCCTGAAAGCCTTATCACACCTATAGCTCCAGCTCCTGGAGGAGTAGAAAGCGCAATGATCGTATCCGTCAAGTTATAATTCATGACACAAAGGTAGTAGATATGGCTGAGTAACAAAGTAAGAATAGCCTTGTAACAATATGCCAGTTGACCCTTTTACATTACATTTATAGTATCATTTTAGACTAATACCCTGGATATATGAAATTCGAAGATTTATTATCTGATTACAATCTGGAACCTACCGATCTTAGCCAATTTTTGGTCAATGCACTTTTGGCAGCTTTACTGACTTGGTTGGTTTCTGAGTTTTATAAAAAATATGGAAGAACGGTAAGCAATCGATCGCAATTCTCAAGTAATTTCATCATGCTAGCCTTAGCTACTATGTTGATTATCTATATAGTCAAATCTAGTGTTGCCTTATCACTCGGTTTGGTAGGTGCTCTCTCGATAGTAAGATTTAGAGCTGCCATTAAGGAGCCGGAAGAATTGACCTATTTGTTCTTAGTAATAGGTATTGGGTTAGGTATGGGGGCTAACCAGCCAGCGATTACAATCATTGCGACTATTTTAATTTTAGCACTCGTTTTTTTATATCTGAAAACGAAAAAAATATCTGCCCACAATTTAGACAGTCAGATGGTACTTAATATTAGTTCCAAAAAAATAAGTGAAACAGATGTGAATACTACAATTGCTAATGCTTTTAAATATGCAGATTTACGTCGAATGAGTAATCAAGGAGATACGCTATATATGAGTTACTTGATAGATGCTAATAATTTCGATCAGTTATCTTCTGTGAAAAATGCTTTACTAGAGCTTGATAATGATATCGAACTGTCCTTTATTGAAAATAAGAATATGATAAGTTGATTTCTACATCGAAATATGTCATATTATATTTTTTGCTTTTTTCATTTATTCAAGATTCGTTTGCGCAGCAAGGTAGATTGGAAAATGAATACAAGCTCGCTATTCCGCAAGAGGATGTGAAGAACTTATGGCAATATCTTAAAGACGAATTTTGTAAGGAACAATTAACGATTACTGGACACCTATTAAAAGGAGTAGAATCTGTTGAAAAATTTCAAGATGTCTACTATGATAATGCCGAACAAGATTTGATTCAATATAATATCGGACTGAGATATCGTAAAAGATATAAAGATGATGTCTTGCTCAAAACATTGATTCAATTAAAAACACCTTACTCTTCGGATGCAGTAGTAAGAAATGAATTTAAGTTCGAACCGGTCAAAAAGAAAAATAAAGATATATATGCAAGTCATCCACTTTTAAAATATTTGGACAAGTCAAGCATAGAGTCTTTAGCCTTCGAGTTGTCTCCTTATAAGGTAAGACTTAAAGATCTTCGTGTAAGTGTAAATCTTGAGCAAATAAGAAGTAGAATATACTTGTCAGATACTAATGGAGAAAGTGTGGCTACATTAACCCTAGATGAGGTAAGCAATTATTTTTTTCCTTATCAGACATATGCCGAGATGGAGCTGGAGATTAATGAAGTGAGATACACCCATGCTGAAGAGGAAGAAAAGAAAATGTTAGTAGATATTAATGAATATTTGAAAAATAGTATTCAAGAAAAATTTGTTAATCTTGAAATAGACCAAAGACCAAAGTATAATAAAATGAAAGAACTCATCGATACGAGCATCATGTCAAAAATGAGAGATTTTTATATGTGGATTATTTTTGGAATGATTCTTATTATGGTTTTGTATAAATTTTTTAAGCAATAGCAACTATGAGAGTCTCACAGCAAAAATCTAATTATAGAATTAGCAAAATCATTAAATATGCTCTATTCGCTGCTATCGTTTTTTTTCTTGTAAGATGGGCATTTGATTATATAAAGAAACATTCAGGATCATTAGAAGATCAAGAATATTTCTGTGATGCAGAAGGAGTGAGTGGTAATAAATTTATTACCAATGGAGTGGAGTTCTTAGGCGGAGGCACGCAATCTTCGCAAGACGCGTACACCGGAAAATATAGCAGTAAGTGTTATGCTACTCAGATATATAGTATGACCTTGGCACTTCCTTCTGCTAATGAACTAGATACCATTAAAGTTTCTTGCGCTATTAAATGTGTCAATGCAGGTGCGAGAGTAGTCGTATCATCCGGAGCTAATGAATTATTCAAATTTGCAAGTGTAAAAGCCGATCGTAAAGGATGGCAAATAGTAGATTATGAAGTGGTTTTACCCATGGGATTTAAACCTGGCGACACCAAAGTATATGCATACTATACAGATGGCGGAGGGCATATTTTTGTCGATGATATGAAAGTATCTGTCAAAGTGTTTGATGAAAGCGCACCGATCCAAAAATATGATGGTTCTCAGTTAAGGATAAAATTGTCCAATGATAATTTTGAAAAGATTAAGGCCAAAAGAAAAGAAGCGCTAGAGCAAGGTCTATTGTTTTCTTCGAAAGAAGATTTAGTAGATGGCGATGTACGGATTGGAGATAAGTCTTATGCGGCTAAGCTCAGATTGAAAGGTGATTTATTGGATCATCTGAGAGGAGATCAATGGTCGTTCAGAGTCCAGCTAAAGAAAGGAGACGAATGGAATGGAATGAAGAACTTTTCTATTCACAATAGTAAAGCCCGTTCGCATATTTCAGAGTGGGTCATGCATCGTTTATTTAAGGATGAAGGAATCATGACGCCAGCCTATGATTTTATAGGAGTAGAATTGAATGAAAAACCTTTGGGAGTATACGCATATGAGCAGCATTTTGATAACCAACTATTAAAATATAATGATCGTCTGATAGGACCTATACTAAAACATAACGATGATGCCTATTGGGAAAACGTACAGAAATACTTAGATCCTTTTCCGTGGATTGACGCTTCATATATAGAGCTATTTAATAAAGAGAATGGAAAAGATGAAAATTTTAAATTGCTTTTTGATCAAGGCCAATCCATGTTAAATGATTTTCTTCATGAGCGTAAGACGCCGAAAGAAGTATTTAATATGGATAAGCTTACTACTTATTATGCGTTATTGGATTTGAGCCATTCTTTACATGCTCAAATATTTACCAATATTAGATTTTATCTAGATCCGCAAACTGGTCTCTTAGAGCCTATAGGATTTGATTGCTTCGGATCTGAAAAAGAAAATGTAACTCCTGGATGGAATGCTGTAGGGGAGGGAGTAAATGAAAGATATGCTAATCAACCCAAAAATAATTTGGAGAATATCTATCAATTTCATTTGTTGAAAGATCCAGAGTTTTTCGAATTGTATATGGAGAAAATTTACTATTACACGTCACCTGATTTTTTAAAAGAAAAACAGATAGAGTATGGTAAAGAAATAAACGCTAGAGAATTATTTATAAAATCTGATAAGGCTTATGCCGATTATGAATTCTCTTGGGAACATTTATTTAATAAGGCAGAATTTACTAGAAAGAAATTAGCTCCGAAAGATAATATGTCTTTACGCGCTTTCAGATCACCTAGAGGAAAGCAAGTTATAGATATAATGTCATATCATCCATTCCCTTTAGAAATACTTGGTTTTGTGGATGAGCGAGGTGCTGTTGACTCCTTAGCAAAACCCTTATTGATTGAGTCTTATAATGAATATATTCCTGTAAGAACTTATGAATTGCAATCAAAGGATGTTATCAAATCTGTATTGTTTAGAGCATTAGGAAATCCAAAGGAATTTTTGGCACCTGTAATTAAGAACTATTTGCCGCAAAGAAATGTCGATGTAATTAGATCCGATATTAATGAGTTGGCAAAGTTCTCTTTTATCAATGTGAATGATAAAGTAGTAACTATTTCATCGGGTAGTAATATCGTAACAGAAGCTATTGTTATTCCTAAAGGTTATACATTGAATATATCTCCAGGTGCAGAGTTGTTTTTCAAAGGAGGATCACTATTATCTTATAGTCCTATAAAGGCAATAGCTAGTGAAAAGCAAAAAATCATATTTAGATCTGATGGTAGAAGTGGATCAGGAATACTGCTTTCTGGTGTAGATCAAGAATCACTTTTTAGATATTGCGCATTTAGTAAATTGGGTAATTACTATGTAAAAAATATCCGAACTAAAGGCTCAGTGAATGTGTATAACTCTAAAGTGAATTTTGAAAATTGTGTTTTCGCCGGATCTATTGCAAGACAAAATCTATCTGCTGTATTTTCTGAAGTTAGTTTGGTTAATTGTAATTATATCAATTCTAAAGGTGATGCTATCAATGGTAAATATTCTAGTGTCGACATCAATAGTGTTCAAGTTAATGAGGTAGGAAGAAACGGTATTAATATGACAGGAGGTAGCCTAACAGGAGAAGGTATTATAATATCTAAAGCTTTTACCAGGGCAATAAAATGTGATGATAGAGTATATGGCAATGCCAAGGATGTTGAAATAATGGATAGTGAAATAGGAATTGTATTGTCACAAAATTCAAATCTTACCTTAGCCAATTGTACGCTTAAAAATGTAAACAATGGTTTAATAGTAAAAGGAAAATCTACTAAAACATCAACTTTGAATATTTCTGACTATAAGAGCGAAGAGGTAAGTAACGAGTATAAAGTGGATAATGATTCATTGTTGAAATTAAATGGTGTGATCAAAAAATAATATGCGATACGAAAGAAAATATCAAGTGGCGTCGCATGATTATCATAGAGTCTACGATCTCATTATGAATAATCCCATGGGATTCGAGCGATCGTATGATGATCGAAAAGTCAATAGCATATACTATGATGATATTAATTACTCTTGCTATAATGATAATCTTACAGGAGTAGCAGAACGGGTAAAATATCGGGTCAGATGGTATGGAGATATTTTAGATTTAGTACCTAATCCAATTTTAGAAAAGAAAATAAAAAAAGGCTTGCTTGGAACGAAGGAGTATACTAACATAGATGATTTTGAATTGCGCAGAGGAGCTCCTAATTTATTAGATCATGTACATACTACTAATGTTCTTATTCCAACTGTTTTGGTCCGTTATGATCGTACTTACTTCGAATCATACGATAAGAAAATAAGAGCTACCATAGACAGAAATATAGAATACGGTATAGTATCAAATCGTAAAATGGTTGGTCAATTTTATCAAGATCCAAAAGTGATATTAGAGATTAAGTATGATCAGTCTGATGAAGAAGATGCTCAGGATTGTCTTCAATCTATACCTTATCGATTAAGTAAGAACTCAAAATACGTAGCAGCGATGTCTCAGTACCTTTGAGTATAGCTCTCAAATAATTATAATGAAGCAATACCAAATTAAACTACCTGCTTTCAGTCGAGGATATCATATTATTACGGACCTAGTATTAAGAGATATCGCACATCTTCCTCAAGTAGGAATATTGCATCTGTTTATCCAACATACTTCAGCGGCTATTACAATCAATGAAGCCGCAGACTCAGATGTTTTAATGGATTTTGAATCTATATTTAATCATATAGTGCCAGAAAATTTACCTTTCTTGAAGCATACTATTGAAGGACCCGACGATATGCCTGCGCATATCAAAGCAGCCATGATCGGTAATAGCTTACAAATACCTATTACGAACGGTAGACTTAATCTGGGTACTTGGCAAGGCATCTATCTTTGCGAGTTTCGCAATAATGGGCGCGCCAGAAGATTAGTGGCAACTATAATGAGCTAGGTGTTTTCAAGGCTCTTACGATTCAATTCTTGTTTTATACAGTTCAGCATTTTATGTAACGATTGAGCATATAGTGCTTAGACAGACTTTATCTATGATATAGTTTTGTCCTATCATTAACCAATGCTATTGTTATGAAAACATATATAATACCTGTTATTTTTTCTTTTCTTTCTTTTGCTATTTCTGCACAATCAGTCCAAAATATCAAGGGACAAATTATTGATAAGCAATCTGAATTGCCTCTAATAGGTGCCACAGTGATACTTCTTGATGTAGAGCCTACCAAAGGGACGACTACGGACCTGGATGGTTATTTTTCATTAATCGATATTCCTTTGGGTAGGTATAATTTGGGTGTATCTTATCTTGGATACGAAGGAATTACGATTCCTAATATTGAACTAAGTGCAGGTAAAGAAATATACCTTGAGATAGGAATAGAAGAATCCATTGAAAAATTGGAAGAAATAGTAATCTCTGCCGAAGTCGAAAAAGATAGAGCACAAAATGAGTTAGCGACTATTTCAGCAAGAACTTTTAGTATGGAAGAAGTCAATCGATATTCTGGAGGTAGAAGTGATGTCGCCAGATTAGTAGCTAATTTCGCCGGCGTATCTACTGCTGATGATGCTAGAAACGATATTGTAATTCGAGGTAATTCTCCTACAGGAGTATTATGGAGATTAGAGGGAATTCCTATTCCGAGTCCTAATCACTTTTCTACACTCGGAACCACAGGTGGGCCTGTAAGTGCACTCAATCCTAATATGATTAAGAATTCTGATTTTATGACTAGTGCTTTTCCAGCAGAATATGGAAATGCCTTAGCTGGTGTTTTTGATTTGGGTATGCGAAATGGGAATAAGGATAAATCAGAATATATGATCCAATTAGGAGCAGTAAGCGGATTAGAGTTTATGGCTGAGGGACCTATCAATAAAGAAAACCAATCTTCTTATTTGGTAGCTGGACGCTATGGTTTTGTAGGTTTGGCTAATGAAGTTGGCTTACCTATAGGTACTAACGCCACACCTAATTATCAAGATATTTCGTTCAACATCAATCTAGGGAATACTAAAGCTGGTAAATTTTCTGTCTTCGGTGTAGGCGGTAGGAGTGATATAGACTTTCTACATAATGAAGTAGATTCTACCGATTTGTTTGCGGCATCGGATGAAGACAGTTATGCAGTTTCTAAATTTGGCGTTTTGGGTATAAAGCATAATAAGATCGTAGGAAAGAGCACTTATGTAAGGACTATTTTGTCTGCCTCTACTTCACAAAATAATTTCGTAGTTGACAGATATTCTGATATCAATACGCCTGCCGAATCTTTTAAGCGAATTACAGAGTTTGATAATGTGGAAGTCCGAACTACTCTATCTAGTTTTGTTAATCGAAAATTCAATTCTCGGCTAACGGCTAAAGCGGGTTTTCTATTGGAGAATTATAATTATGATGTGCAAAATAGAAGTAGAGAATTTACACCCGATTGGTTTAATTTTTATGATTTTGAAGATAATACCTTGCTATATCAAGCCTATGTGCAATCACAATATAAGTTGAGTGAAAAATTTACATTAAATGCCGGTGTACACGCACAGAATCTTTCTATTAATGACAATTGGGTAGTAGAACCTAGATTAGCTCTGAACTATGATTTGAACCCAAGCAATACCTTAAGTCTGGGATACGGTGTACATCATCAAGTAGCTCCGCTTCCTATTCTATTGACAAGAGAGGAGGTAGCTCCAGGAATAACGGAAGAGACTAACATTAACTTATTGCCCACGAGAAGTCAGCATTTTGTCTTAGGGTATGATGCAAAACTCAGTTCTAGTTGGAGAGCAAAAATCGAAACTTATTATCAGTATATAGATCAAGTACCTGTAGATCAGTTTAGTAGTAGTTTTTCACTTTTAAATCTTGGAGAAGGCTTTGATTTCCCTGACGATAAAGTGGGATTAGTTAATGAAGGTACCGGTACTAATCTAGGGTTGGAATTGACGTTGGAGAAGTTTTTCTCAGATGGTTACTATGGGATGTTTACTGCATCTGTATATGATTCAAAGTATAAAGGAAGTGATGGAGTAGAGCGTAATACGGCATTTAATAATCAATATGTTCTTAATATGCTAGGCGGTAAAGAATTTAAAGTAGGAGCTAATAATACATTGACTTTTGATTTTAAATTTACTACTGCGGGAGGAAGGTATTTTACGCCAATCGACTTGGATGCATCTTTGATTGAAGGAGAAGAAGTACTAGTAGAAAATGAAGCTTTTTCTATGCAATATGATCCTTATTTAAGATTGGATGTAAAGATTGGATTTAAAATAAATAGTAGTAGTAAGAAGTTATCTCATCATTTCTTTTTTGATATACAGAATGTGACTAATAATGAAAATATATTTGCCAATAGATATAATCGTTTGACTAACGAAGTAAATCGAGTAAATCAACTAGGTTTCTTCCCAGATTTTATGTATCGGGTACAGTTTTAATATCTTAGAGGTTAAGGATATTTTGTATAATCTATGACGATTTTTAATAAAGAAGAACGAATTAAATATTTAGGTTTTAACGACCTATGGTTTGTTATTGTGGGTTTGCCACTGATGGCGCTTTTTATTCCTGTCGCATTTTTTCAAATATATCCGAAGGATATGTCAGGCGATTTGTTTTTCATTGCTTTTTTTGAGTCATTAGTACATGCGTTTTCTTATTGGTTTTGTTTTCGAAATTTTGTCATTTTCGTTCGTAAAAAATACCCTGGTTTCGAACATACTCGAAAGAGGATAGTCCTTGCTTTTGTTTTTGTAATTATCGCCGGAGTGATAGTTAGTGCAATAGTAGGAGGGTGTCTCATCGTATTGACAGGTAAGATTAAAGAAGTGACTTTGATAGAAGGGTATATAGCGACTTATTTTACTTCTTTTTTCGTCATTTCGATATATGAAGGCATCTATCTCTATGCACAAAATAGAAGAACTTTGATGAAGTCAGAAGAACTAAAAAGGGAGCATATTAAATCTGAATTGCAAGGATTAAGAAATCAAATAAATCCTCATTTCTTATTTAATAGTCTAAATACTTTGATCAGTATTATTCCTGAGGATCAGAAATTGGCGGAATCTTTTTTAATTAAACTATCAAGTGTTTATAGGTATACTTTGGAGAATCGAGACGATCAATTAGTACGTCTCAAACAAGAGTTGAAATTTATAGAGTCATACATTTTTCTTCTTAAGGAAAGATTCAAAAACAATTTCTCTGTTTCGATAGAAGTATCAGATGAAATGATGGATAAGTATGTTGTACCTATGTCTCTCCAACTCTTGTTTGAAAATGTTATAAAGCACAATGTACTGTCCTCTAAAGATCCATTGTCCGTTAAGGTATATGTAGATTCTATGAATAATTTAGTGGTTCAAAATAATATTCAACTTAAGAAACAAACTATGCCATCTACTGGAGTGGGTTTAGCAAACATAAGTACTCGAATAAGTTTTTTTACCGACAGACAACTTAAAGTAAATAGTAATGAAGAGTATTTTGAAGTGAGTATGCCTTTAATTGATAAATACGTAAAGGATAGTATATGAAAGTATTAATATTAGAAGATGAATTCCATGCAGCCAATAGATTGAAGAGGCTTTTGGAGTCTAACATAGAGCATTTAGAAATATTAGATACTTTGGATAGTGTTGAAGAGGCTAAAGCATTTTTTGAGAATGATAATTCTTTGGATTTAATATTTGCCGATATTCAATTAGCAGATGGATTGAGTTTTTCTGTTTTTCAAGATTTAGATATTCAAGTTCCTGTCATATTTACTACTGCGTTTGACCAATACACGTTGAAGGCATTTAAGTTGAATAGTATTGACTATTTATTGAAACCTATTGATGAAGATGAGTTGGTAATAGCTCTTACCAAATTTAGGAAATTGTCGAATACTACAGCTTCTGAAAGTTCTAGTTCTTTGGTCAAAGTATTAAATAGTATTCAGAGTCAGAAATCATTTAAAGAGAGATTTCTTATTCGAAATAAAGATCAATACATTTTCCTTCTAAGTGAAGAAATCGCATATTTTTATTCTGAGGATAGTGTTACTTTTATTGTTACTACTTCAGGTAAATCACACATCTATGACTATACATTGAATAACATAGAAAAGGAATTAGACCCATCACTTTTTCATCGAATAAATCGAAAGCAAATAGTTAGTCTCAATGCAATACAGAAGATCCACACTTATTTTAATAATAGAGTTAAATTGGATATTCATCCTACTTCTGAATTAGAGTTTGTCGTGAGTAGAGAAAAGGTAAAGGATTTTAAGCGCTGGTTGGGCGGGTAGTTATAAGTTAGAAGTTTAGTTTCATTAATTTTCCAAGTTCGTGCTTCTGATCTGGAGTAAGATAATAATACTCTTCTTTCGTTATGCTAAATTGCTGAATTGGATAGAATTGTCTTCCTGATTTTGGTTCTTTTACATTATTAATAATAAATCTCAACATGTTTTTTTCGCCAGGATTTATAATATGCTCTTGCTCATTATATTGAAAATAGATCTTGTGCTCTTCCTTGTCATATCTGTAGTTAGTAGCATCGAAGTCATCTCCTATGACATGATGTAATGAGGAGTAGGCATCTTTGAATTCATTACGCCCTTTACCAAAACTAGGTTTGTATAATGACTTTGGCTCTATGTCGAATATTTTACTTACTCTAAGCCTCGCGTTGGGTAGCATTTTTGCTATTTCTTCTGAGTCGGTAAATAGTTGATTTTTTATAATGTCAATTTTATTTTGTAATGTTTCATCACTCATATTGTATTGGGATTGATACTTTATAAGATATTCTACAAATTTCTCTTTTTGTTCTGTTGTTATATAATTAGTAATGTCAGTACCATCACCTATGGAAAAATTCCCCAAATTTAACTGAACAATGAATACTTCAGGATGGAAAGGAAAACTAATAGGTATATTTTCTCCCCATATATCTTCCCCTTGAGGAGTTGCTTTCCAAAGATATAGTTGATCTATTTCGAAATCTAGGATTGGACAGGATTTGATAATATCTTGATAATCGTAGCTGTCTATATAGTGTATAAAAGGCGGCTCAAAGTGATAGATATTAAATATTTTGTTCAGATTATTATCTGCGCTGATTTGCTTCACGACATTAGTGAGTTGGTCATAAAAATATTCGTTTATCCGTGCGGTATCTTTCACAATTTCTTTTTCGTTCTCGTAGTCATATTCTCTCTCTTTGAATTTATTGATGCTTATCTCATATTCGTGCTGTCCATCACTTATGCTTATATTATTATCCAATTGGGTAAATGAAAGATTAATACCGTACTCATCTAATGCTTGTTCTATAAATTTTTTAGCTGCTTCATAAATTTCGTCGTTTGAGATAGCAATGCCATACTCTAATGGAGTAAATAGGTAAACTTCATTTATAATATCTATCAGAGAAGCTCGATCCTGTATATATTCATCTCTTATTTTATTATTTGTGAAGTCACAGTATCCCATTACTTCTAAGTTGTTAACAATATTTTCTTTGACTTCTTTCTTGTTAATGTGATCTTTTATTGCGGCTAAACATATTGATAAGTATCGCTTGTCTTCGTCTATTAGTTGCCATTCTTCTTTGCTGAGTTTTAAAAGGTGTTCTACTGTTGGTGAAAGTAGATTGTGTTTATTTAAAACTTGTAGTAAATCCTTCCTTTCCATATTCTTGAGACTGGCATTGCTTTGTCTACCAAGTAACATAATTTGAGGTATATCAAAATTCTCTTCAGATTCATCTTTAAGGACACTTTCAATTTCGTAATAATTACTGTCTAATAACCCTTCTTTAGCGAGCGTTTTGATAAGATCATGATTCACTTTTAATGATTTGTACTCACCGAACTCTTTCGCAACCAGAGAGTCGTATTCGTCAGTATCACCAAACATTTGTAGTATTGGTTCATGTATGGCAGTAGCATTCATTAGGCCTATTGTATCGATGGATAATATTGATCTATCGGTAATGATAGGACTAAATGAAGTTGTACCAAAAGTAAGTCTAAGGTTGGCGGCTTCGTTATCTACTGTAGCAAGTACCATGGTGCCTAGATCTATCGGCATTTGATTTATTTGATCCACTTTCGGAATACGAATGTCATTTGTTGTCAATAGTTGCATGATGAGTCCTTCTGGTGTAGTAACAATATATTTTTTACATTCTAGTCCATGTCGTGTTTCGAAGTATTCTGGGAATGAATCAACCTTAAGGTTTGAAATTTCTGAGGTAGCCTGCACTTGTTCTGCTATCTTTGTTATGTTCATTTTTCTAAAAGCAGGCTGACCCCGTAGATCGATGAATTCATACAGCGAATTACTAGATAAATCATAAACCATTCTTTGAGCCTCTCCTATTAAATCTTTTTTTACTATAGCAAATCTGTCTTTTGTAATGTAGTAAGTTACGTTAAGTTGTTCACCAGTATTTGATTTCACCATTTCGGCCATATTCGTATCTATTGGCGATCCATCTACGGTTTCTATATTAGTTAAGCCCATTGCCATTACACCTTCATGATATTTTTGACCATGTACAAATACTGTTAGGCACATAAAAATGCTTAGTGCTACGACTGAATTGAAAGATTTTTTCATAATTATTTGGAGCTTTTTCTTGATCTAACGAACTTAATATATTTTGATTATTTAACAGCAGATCATAATAAGAGAGCCCCAGTTCATCACTGGAGCTCTCTTATTAGATTTTATACTTTTACTTCCCTAATCCTGGATCTCTTTCCAAAAATTCATCGTACAGTAATGTATGTCTACTCTCCATAGGTACATCCCTTCCTGATATATATAGATGAGTGATACTGGTCTTTGGCTCAAAAGGATCACCATCGGCTACGAATAGATTAGCGATCTTACCTTCATCTAAGCTGCCCATCATATCAGCCACACCAAATATCTCTGCTGGAGTAAGTGTTACTGCTTTCAATGCTTCGTCAGTACCCATACCATAGGCTGCTGCAAATCCTGCATTGAAAGGTAGATTACGTACATTTTCAGTCTCTCTAGTTCGGATGGCTACCTTCACTCCAGCAGCCAACATTTTACCTGGATTTTTGTAAATCACATCATATCTATCGGATGCTCTACTTGGTAAACCCAATACAGGACCACAAATTACAGGGATGCCAGATTCCGCTATTTTATCAGCTACTTTCCAACCATCACTTACACCCATTAATGCCGCATCAATACCTTTTTGCTTTACCCATTTCAAGGCAGATAGAATATCATTTTCTTTATTAACTTCTATCAGTAATTTCGCTTCACCTCTTACTACCGGAAGTAAGGCATCCATCTGCGGATTGTAATCGTTTCTTTTTTGATTTCCAACATTAGCCGCACTATCTATTTTGGCATAGAGCACCGCTTTTTCCCAGATATCATTGATCTTTTTTGTGGCTTTTTCTTCATCTTTTTTAATGTCCTCTTCAGATCTGCGATCCCATCTTCCTCTCTTACCTGAGCTCGGATAGTTCATGATGACTCCTTCAAATCCTGCAAACATTTGCTCTGGAGTATATCCAACTAAATTGATTAAAGCCGATGTCCCAGGAAATCTACCTCCAGCGGGCATTGCAAGTACAGTAGTTACACCATTAACTCTGGTCACAGGTATACTGACTGAATTTGGATTCACCGCAGTAAGTGCTTTCATATGAGGAATAAAATCACCTAATTCATTAAAGTCATTAGTCAATGATACAGCTCCAATCTCTGCCAGACCTAATCGCGTTCCTCCGTCAATCATTCCTGGATAAATGTGTTTGCCGGAGCAATTTACAGTTTGAGCAGTGCTGCTTGATAAGTTATTTCCAATGGCCATTATTTTACCATCTTTGATATGTAAGTCAGCTACTTTATTGCCATTACTAACAGTATGTAGCGTTCCACCTTTTAAGATAACTTCTACATTTTTAGCTTTGTTGACCATCTGTGCACTAAGCGTCAAAGTCGCTACTAGCAGAAAGGCCGTTATGTATATTATTCTTTTCATTTCTTTCTTTTTTATAGTCGACAATTAATGTTGGTGATTATGGTGACTGTGATTATGTTTTTCACCCAAGAATAATTCAGAATATACATCTTGCATACACTTATCTTCGTGTCCTTCCATATTTTCCATAAAAGATGAAATAGATTCTTCTGGGTTAATATCTATTCTCATATCATCTGGTTGAGTATCGATATCGAATCTTACTATACCATCTATGATAGTTTTTTGATTGATCGCATAGATAGATAATGGGTGATGACTAAATATAGCTACATCTCCATCTTTTCCTACTTCTAATGATCCGACTCGATTTTCAATTCCCAATTGTTTCGCAGGATTTATTGTGATCAATCTTAATGCTTCATTATCTGTCAATCCTCCATACTTTTGTGTTTTGGCCGCTTCATGATACAAATGACGAATCAATCCAGCATCATCTGAATTAATAGAAGTCACTACACCATTTTTAGTAAGTATAGCAGCATTGTACGCTGTAGAATAATAAACTTCAAACTTATAAGCCCACCAATCAGAAAATACAGATGCTCCAGCTCCAAAAGCAGCTAATTCTGGAGCGACTTTAAATCCTTCATTGACATGCTGGAAACAAATTTTATTTACTCCATAATCTTCTAATACATTCATCAACATGAGTATCTCATCAGCTCTATAAGAATGGCAATGAATAATAATTTCACCGTCCATAATATCCATGAGTGTTTCCATTCTTAGACTATATTCTGGCAACTCTTTTAATTTTCCAGAATTGTAATCAGCCCAATCTTTTTTGTAAACTAACGCGTCTGCAAAAGCTTTACGAAATACTTGTTCCATACCCATACGCGTACGCGGAGTAATATTATTTCTTTCACCATGCACACGCATTGGATTTTCACCTAGAGCAAATTTGATAGTTCGCGGTGCTCCTTCCATTTTCATTTCTTCAGGATCAATTACACCAAATCTATGTTTGAGTGTTTCACATTGTCCACCTATTGCATTAGCAGATCCGTGCATAGCATGTGATACAGTGGTGCCTCCAGCTAATGCTCTGTATACACCTATATCATATGGATCCACACAGTCACCAGTAAATACTTCTGCTGTGACAGGGTTGGTGGCTTCATTGACTACTGAAATTCCAATATGCGAATGGGCATCCACGATTCCAGGCATTACATATTGTCCAGTCGCATCTATCTCAGTTATACCATTTCCAGCACTGAGATTTTCACCTATTTGTTTGATTTTTCCATTTTGGATCAGGACGTCAGTATTTTCTTTGACACCGTCTGTGATGGTGATTACCGTTCCATTTTTGATAAGTACGGAGCCCGTTTCTTGAGCGGACATTGTCACCGCCAAGAACAGACCAATTATTAAATTTATATATTTCATTGTATTCTTTTATTGTTTTAAATTCTACGCTTAGTCTTCATTTATGTTAATGTGACTTTCGGAATTTGAATTTTTTTTAATGTCCCATTGGTTTGGAATTTCTTTCTCTTGTTTTGGAATTTAGAAATCCTATTCAGGGGTTCTCGTTGCTTCTACTGGAAAAGAACCAAATTGTCCAGCTTTCACCATTCCTTTCATAGTATTGTCTTCTATATCTAGATCCCAAGTTAGATCCATTTGGAATCCATCATTATCTACTGACATTTCAAAGGAAAGTTTATCATCTTTAAAATTCACACTAGTACCTTCTTCATAATCACCTGGTTCGTCAGATGAATCTACCTCTACCAAAAGATAATCTCCATCTGGTGTGATTTTTATTGTACCACTTTGTGTTTGTCCAGGAATTTCTATGCTGTATTTCCATTCGCCGGCAAGTGCTGTAGAGGCTCCTTTTTCGAGTTTCCCTTTTTTCTCTTCCTTCTTCTTCATCTCACTCATTTGACCATCCACAAATACATACCTGATCATAGATTTTTCTTCGAAGTATGGTTTATCTGTAACCACTAGATTTGCTAGCTTGCCTTTTTCTATCGTACCCGCTATTTTACTTATTCCTAGTTGGTCCGCTGCATTAGTAGTTAATGCCGCTAGGGCTGTTGATTCTGATAATCCAGCATCAATCATTCTTTTTAAGTTCTTTTTTATGTCTCCTGGCTTAGTGGATACTCCAGTAAAGGCAAACTTGATTCCTTTCTTTTCCATCATTGCAGCTTGAGATTCATATTCCTTGATCGACTTTTTCTTTCGCTCTTCTCTTTCCATTTTAGCCTTTTTGTTTGCTTTTTCTAGCATTGAAAGTTTCGCTTCTTCCTTCTTCTTTTTGGCTTCTTCCTTAGCTTTTTCTTCAGCCGCTTTTGTTTTCTCTTCTTCAGTCATCTTAGACTCATCCTTCTTTTCCTTTTTATCTTCTTTGATAGGATCAGGTAAGTCCATAGATAGTAAGACAGGGTAGCGTCCAGCGGTTATTTTACTGGCCATTGGCCAACCTTGTTCTACATCTGCCAAGACCAGATTGAAGCCTAATTCTTTTTGTAATGAGATGACTCTACTTACATCCAAAGCACTTTTGGCGATAAAGTATACTGGCATTTGTTTGTTTACAACTGGAATGAAAGCTTCAATAGCCGGTTCTGGCTGAGCTCTCCTCATACCTGCTGGATTCATATTATATTTGGCATTGTACTTTCCAGTCGCTTCTGCATTACGGTATATGTCTCTGTATTTTGCTAGTACTCCTATGGTTGTTCCTGGAGCTACACGATTAGCGGATTTTAATTGAGAAAACATACTAGCTTCTTTTTTAATCACTAAAGACGAAGGATCACCTTCCGCCATAGAAAAGATAGCTCCCATTCCAGGTAGCATTCTTCCTTGAGGTACAATATGCGCAATACCATAACCTTGCTCTCTCAATTTCTTTACCGAACCTTCACTAGGAGCATAATCATCATAAACTGAATGTTCTGGCGTAATCCCAGCCACATTATTAGGAGGATTTCCAGGATCTTTTACGTCTGGTCTTCCTTCTTTTTCTTTCTTTTTGAGACCTACATGCGAAAGTGCATCAATAAATCCTGCATAGATATACATACTATCCATGTCAATGATTTGAGCATCGTATGGAGCCCTGAGATTGGGACCCACTTGTTCGATAAGTCCATCTCTGACAAGTACAGAACCAAAACTGGACTGACCAGGTTTGGCTATGATATGCGCATTTTGGAGTAAGTAGGTAGCAGTAACCTCTTTGGGTTCATTGCTGTTTTGAGCCTTAAGAGGTGTTGTCCAGCCTGTGATCAATGTTAATATGACCATGAATAGACCTTGCAAGGCATTGCGTTTGTTTATCATGCTTTTTAGGTTTTATAATATAATGATACCGAAGTATAATTCTTCTCAGTAATTGGCTTGTCAATATAGCTATTTGTAGTTTAATCCGTGGATTTAACCATATTTATTGAATTTAGCCAGATAGAATAGTATCTAAATACAACTATATAAAGAGAGAGATCGACTCGTAAGAGTTGCAATAATCATGGAGATCCTAAATATTTTTAAGAAATAATTATAATTAGAATGTGCAGCATATGTGACGGAGCTTATATCTAATTATCAGATACTTACAAGAATTTTGTATATTTAATCAAGTCCTTAGAAAGTTACTGTTTCGGCAATTCTAGCTAATGACTGTATTATCCAACCTAAAAATATCTCTGCCTTATGATGAATCAAGAAGTACGCGAAATAATGAATGCTAATCCTGATACAGCAAGTCCAGATCAGAATGTAACGGATCTTTCATATCAGATGCTCAATAACGGTTTGCAGCAAATGCCAGTAGTCGAAGGAGGTAAACTTCTAGGAATGGTAACAACCTATGATTTGTGGAAGCGATATGAAAATAAAACTACATTAGCAGATCTCAAAGTTAGAGATGTAATGAATGCTAAAGTTATTAAGATATCGCCAAAAGATAAGGTAGGTACTGCTGCGGAATTATTTGCAGATAGAAGATTTAAAACATTACCTGTCGTTAATATCGAAAATGAATTAAAAGGTACAATTACAGCGTTTGATATCATTAAAGTAGCATTCAACGAAGAATACGATCAGAAGATCTTGTACAAAAAAGAGTTCGAATAAGATGTCATAGTGTTTGTACTTTATAGTCCGGATCAAAGAGAGATTTAACAGTGTATTAAGGTTAATTATCGTAATGGTCTGTAAAGTACAAGCTAATTTAAAAGTTATAATCATCTGCAAGATCCCATGGGTTATATCTATGAAGATCCATTGAAAAAGTTACTTTACTAAAAAAACTTCTGTCGTCTGCTGCATATATTTCAGAAATATTGTTTGAAGAAACTATAGGTAGATATACACCAAACAAACCATCTGAAAACTCTAGCATAAATCCGCCGCTGTAAAATACTTCTCCTTGTAGTGGATCGTTTGAAAATGATTTTGTACGAGCGTATCCAGAATCAAAGAAAATTTTTAATGGCAATTTTGGTGGTCCAAATGGCAAATTAGTTTTTAAGTTTATAGCCATTGCGAAATCATTACTTTGGCCAATTCTAGAATTGGGTCCACCGAGCGCATCTTTGAATCCTCCACCGTTAAACCCTATTTGCCTGTAAGCATTTTTACTGTTCCCTTGTCTGTCCAAAAAATATTCATCATAGCTATAATCCGTAAATCCTTGACTTAGCAAAGCTATACTTCCCTTTGCTAATAAGTTGTTATAAGATGATGATTCTCTCTGCGAGTTTTTAATGAATCCTGCAGCAAATATTCTAATATCAAATCGTTTATTTTTTTTGAATAAAAATCCATGACGGTAATCTAAACTCAGCTTTAAATAATCGTTGTTACCTATGTCAAAAGGTGCACTATAGTTATTGTATTCCAATTCAATTTCTAGCTCATTAGGTTGAAGGACATCAAAGTTATACCTGTTATGCGTGAGTCTTGTAATATTCTGGGTAAATCCAGATATACCTCCTGAAAAATTTTCTGTACCTATCCAAAGTTGCCTTAAGGAAGTCTTGCTATAAATACGACTCGCAGGACTATGATTGTGATGCAATGAAATAGAAGGATCTATTCTATAGTACTTATGATTAAATCCTCCATTATCGTTATTGTTGGATATACTGAAAGACTTTATACCTAATCGATATTGTATTTTTCTGATCTTGTCGCTGGCAGGTCTTGTATCATAGCTGATCCAAGTTTGTCCCACTATATTTTTACTACTAGTTCCGTAGAATGGTGTAATATTCCATTTAAGATTTTTAGCTGGGAAAGTTGAATTATAACTGCTTAACCCCAGCATAAATCCATCGTAACTATTGTAAGCCATCAGCGGAGTAAGGTAGATGTCTTTTTTGGAGGCACGATCCCAGCTAGGTAATATTTTAAAACCTATTCCAGGTCCAGGATATCTGTTATTCTCAGGATTGATATCTAAGCTGGTAAACTCAGGATCTAAGATTGCAGATTTTACTTTTTTATCAAGATCTAACTTGATGTTACTTTCTGTAGGCGTAACATTAATTCTTTCAGTGTTGCCATCATCATATTCGACCAAGAGCGGTACTTCTAATTGTACGCTGCCATGATTACTGAGCGTAATTACACTGCCAAGGACATTCTCAATTTTCATGTCCACAGTTTTCCCTTTTAGAATATCTCGATAACCATTTAGATCAAGTCCAGATTCTCTCTCAAAATGAATAAGCAAATCGTCATATTTGGGATGCTTGAATTTCCACTGAGTATAGAAATTCTGGATCATTGCTTTTACCTTTTCATATCCTAATAGAGATTCAAGATGTACAATTAATGTTGATCCAATTTGATATGCGTTCAAGCCATAATTAATAGCACTGATTTCTTCGACTGGAGTAATCAGTGGTTGGTGCATATGTCTACATATTTGCCCTTCGACAAGATGTCTTAAAGTAGGCTTATCATTACTTTTAAAAGTATGCGGTAGGATCCGATCATAGTAATTGGAACCTTCGTGATAATGAGCTGTATATTTTTGTTCTAAGAAAGTCGTCAGACCTTCGTCGAAGTAGCTTTCATCTCTTTCATTGATTCCTATAGCAGCATAGAACCATGAATGGCCAATTTCGTGAGCAATGTAATATTCTAAGGCTTCTGGTGATTTTATGTCTTTTATTATTTTGATGGAAGGGTATTCCATCGCACCGCCTGCACCGCTATCTTTTCCTTGGACAATAGATAATGTAGCGTATGGATAATCACCCATATAGTCTGCCATGAAAGTAAGTGCTTGTTTAGTATATTTCATGGCATGATTCCAAGTTGAATCATGGTCTGTTCGGAAAATTTTTACATCTATTTCCTGGTTGTTTTTGAGTCTAACTTTTTCTTGTTCAACATTCATTTCTTGACTGGCAAACCAGGCGTAGTCATGGGCGTTTTCTAGACGTGTATTGATATATTGATATCCATTGTTGGTATATCTTTCTGTTTCGTACCCACTATGCGCGATATGATATGATTCTTTAGCACTTAGTGTAACATCGTAATCTCCAAATTCACTATAGTACTCTCCCATAGCTAGATATGGCATCGTATGCCATCCTTCACTATCATATACAGCCGGTTTAGGATACCACGCTACCATATTATATAAGGATTCTGATTTACCGATTCTTGAAAAATAAGTGGGTAGTTCCAGCGTGTAATAAAATATGATAGACATTTCATTACCAGGAGCAAGTCCACCATCAATTGGAATATAGGCGATTTCATTTTGCCCTTCTTCATAGATGATTTCTAAAGTACCTTCATCAGATGGTAATTCTGCTTTGATTTCTACATATCCGCCCAGATCTGTTTCTTCTGCAAAATAATAATCAGATATTCCTAATCGTAAAACTTGTTCTGCAAATGGCGTATTCTTATTACTAAATGCGTTAGCCCAAAGATGAAAGTAAATGCGATCTAAAGTGTCTGGAGAATTATTATGATATATGGTAGCACACTTCGCCTTAATTTGTTGAGAGGTGCTTTCTAGTCTAGCGTTAATTCTATATTCCACATATTGTTGCCAATCATTATCTTGAGCAGAGATACAATAAGCAATTAATAGAAATAGAAAAGTATGTATAGACTTAATCATTGGATTGAATTGTGCAAAGGCGAAATTAACACTATTTCTACATACTATTGATTGCACTAAGTTGAACCAAAACTTAAACTTCTTACTATGAGATTATCAATTGCTATTTCAATTATGGTTTTATTTCTTTCGTGCCATAGAAAAATCGATACTGTAGACAGTCAACCTTTGAATCTTAAAGAAACATCGGAAATTAAAAGGCAGTTTCCTGAAGATTGGTTGGGATATTGGAAAGGAGATTTACATATATATAACGAAAGTGGTAAGACTATGACCGTTCCCATGGCGCTAGATAATGCTCTCACCAACCAGGATAGTATTTGGACTTGGGCAATTATCTATGGCGAAGATACCATCAAAGGAAGACGTGATTATGAATTGCAAGTGGTAGATACAGATAAAGGACATTATGTGGTAGACGAAAAGAATTCGATTTTTCTAGATGCGTTTTTATTGCATAATAGTTTGATCAGTACCTTTAAAGTAGGAGAGAGTTACTTGCAAAGTACATATGAACTAGATGGAGATGATATGATCTTTAGTATTAACGTATTTCCAGAAAAGGAAATTAGAATAACAGGAGATACCATTCATATGGGAGAAGAGATTCCTATCGTTTACTCTTACAAAAATTCAGTACTTCAGAAAGCTCGTTTGAAAAAAATACGATAAACCAGTATAAAAAAAGCCAACCTCTAAATGAATAGAAGTTGGCTATATATTTTTGAGTAGAAGTATTCTTACTTCACTACATTAAAACTCGATAAGAGCGTACTGTTATTTCTCAATTCTACAAAGTATGTACCATTGCTAAGCGTGCTAAAATCTATGTTAATGGTTTGTTCGCCAGCTGCTAAGATACCTTTCTGAGTTTCAGACACTAACTTACCAGTGGCATCTATAACTAATACATTAATTGAATTAGAATTTTCTAAATCAAAAGTAACTTGTAAGTCGTTGACTACAGGATTGGGATATGCTTTTATAGACGAAACATTGTTGGATTCAAAAACAGATAAAGCTTCACCAGTGGCACCAGTCGCTGCAATAGCCTCATCTAATAGATCAGATGTATTTTGATCACTCGATCCCCAGATGTCATAGTTCATAGTTCTGTCAGGGGCAATGACTACTAAAGTAGGATAGCCAAAGAACTGGCCAAAAGTACCAGTTATATACGGTGTAACCGCTTCAGTACCTCCTGCATCTCTTCCGGCAGCTGGGAACGTCAATGAATGTAATGTTTCATAAGGGATAATCTCTTCGTTAGTATCCACATCAGTTAGACTGATGAATTCAACATCTCCATCGCCATCTCCCCACTTTACGTTAAGATCTTGGATAAAAGGCGCTATCGAATTACATGGAGGGCAATTCACAAAGAAAATATCTAAGATTACCGTTTTACCTTTATCTAATTCAGTGTAAAGATTAAATTCTTCACCATGTACGGTAGTTACAGTAAAATCTGGAGCAGTCTGTTGTGCAGAAGCCATGTTGAGTGCTAAGCAAAAGCACAGAAGTGTAAAAATTCTTTTCATTTGTTATTATTTAAGTATCGTGAATAGTTAATAATGCAATATATGTAATGGCATTACACTATTAAGAATATTGAATCATAAAAAACGCTGCATAGCTTGCAGAAGGCCAATTATACTACTGACGTGTATACAGCCAGATAAGGCCCAATAGCATGATACTAGGGCTTTAGACGCCTCAAATAGAATGAATAAGAAATTGTAGTATTGAAGTTACCTAGTTAAGGTAATTCATGTTACTAGTATAAAGATAGATCAGTAAAAGCAAGAAAATAGCGATTCCTATGATTCCTTTACCGAACCATATTCCTTTCTTTCCCCAATCGTTGTTATTGCCACCCATAGCGCTTCAATTTTGCTATTATTATAATTAAGTACAAAGAAATAGTATATCTATGAGTATTACTAATCCTTTAGTGAGAAATTCATCCAATCCATATTATTTCTGAGTATTCCTACGGTTAAATTTCACTCAGTACCCTACATACTTTGTCTATATGTTCGGAAGAAACATCATGATGCGCCGCTAGCCTAATTACTTTAGTCTCCCCATCGAAGAATAATGGACAGGCCCATTCATAGACAAGATTAAATGTGATATCATGGGTTTGAAACGCACTTTTGATTTGCTCTAAACAATCATCAGATTGGGCTACTATACCGATAATACCAGACTTTGAGTTCGTCTTCCCAACCAATTGTAATCTAGGATTAGAATCAACAATTGCTCTAATTTGTTCGGCATACTCCAATATCCTTTGATGCACCATTTCTGGGCCTAATGTCATATATTCAAATATGGCATTGGAAAGCCCTAACATAAGACCATAATTACGTTCCCACATTTCGAATTGTCTGGCTGAACCTACCTTTATGACAGTTATATGAGCATCTTCTCTTAATACCTTAGAACTCGATCCATCAATCACATTAGATGAAAATGGAGCTCCTTCTTTGACATAAATAAATCCTGTACCTCTTGGTCCTCTTAACCATTTTCTGCCTGTGGCAGTGAGCGCATCACATTGAAAAGCTTGTACGTCCAAAGGAATTTGACCTATAGATTGTGTAGCATCAACTATATAAATTGAGTTCGTTTTCTTCGCAATTTGACCAATAGATTCTACAGGATTAGTAATCGAACCTTGTGCAGTTGCTTGACTGATCGCAATACATGATTTGTGACTTTGAGCCAGCTTTTCTAATTTACGAATATCAAAATCGCCATTGACACTACAAGGAAGCACATGAAGATTTTTGTTATATTTTTCCGCACAAATCTGCAGCGTAGAAATATTGGTTAGATACTCACTTGATAAGGTAATGAAAGAATCTATTTTATTAAGATCTATGCCATTGATTAAAGCATTCCAACCTCGACTACCGCCATCTGTAAAAGCGATTTCATTTACCGATTGAGCATTGATCAACTGCGCAGTACGTGTATAGAATTCTTCAAAATCTTCAGCTTTTTGTACCATGCATTCATAGCCGCCAATTCTTTGCTCTAGTTTTAAATACTCAGTAATAACTTCTACCGTTTGATCGGTCATTATAGACGATCCGGCACTATTCATATAATTGTTATTCCTCATAATCCCTTAGATCGCTTTACATTTTTCGTTTAACCATGCTTTATGTGGGTCATCAAGCAGTGGAGCAACTTTATCATAGGTTTCTTCATGATACGCATTTAGCCAATCAATCTCCACATCAGTCATTAGGTTTTTATCAATGAGATTCGTAGCGATAGGGAACAAGGTAATAGTATCAAATTTCAACCAACCTTCTTTGTCTTCTACCACAACCATTAGATTTTCGATTCTAATACCATATGCCCCTTCAAGGTAATATCCTGGTTCGTTAGAACTTAGCATGCCGATTTCATGCTTGGTGTTCGATCTTTCAGAATTACCAGGTGCAAATCCTTGAGGTGGTTCGTGTACATTCATAAAGAATCCTACTCCATGACCTGTACCGTGGCCATAATTGAGTCCATGTTGCCATAGATGCATACGTGCATAGGTGTCTAGTTGATTACCTTGGGTGCCTTTCGGAAATCTAGCCATCGATAAGCCTATCATACCTTTTAGTACTAAAGTATAATGTAATTTTTGTTGATCCGTTGGTTCGGTAAAAGATACCGTTCTTGTAATATCTGTAGTACCATCAAGATATTGTCCACCACTATCACATAATAGCATCCCATCATATTCAATATCATGACAAGCATCGTGAGTAGGGTGGTAATGAATAATTGCTCCATTGCCTTTGTACCCTATGATAGCTGGAAAGCTTTCACTACGGTAGTCTTTCTGCTCCGAACGGCATTCGGCAAGCTTATCGGCAAATTCTGCTTCGGTAACTTTTCGATTTTTAAGGGTATCTTCTAACCATTTCCATGCTTTAGTCATACCGACAGAATCCTTGATTTGAGATCTTTTGCTATGAGCTATTTCCGTTGGATTCTTAATGGCTTTAAGATATTTTGCGGGAGTTTTCCCATTGATCTTTTGCGCATTGATAGCTCGATATAGATAAGCATTGCAAATAGAAGGATCTACAAGCATCTTATCGCTTTCTGGCAATTCATTCAAGTAAGTAACTATGGCCGCATAAGGTCTAATATTGATGTGGTCGGATTGCAGTGCTTCTTTAATAGAAGTTGGGACTTTTTCTTCATCAATAAATAAAGTGCTACTCGTTTTGCTTACTACTAAATAACAAACTGCTACTGGATTAAAATCGATGTCTGTGCCTCTTATATTTAAGGTCCACCCAATATCGTCAAGCGTTGTGGTAAGATGGTGATCCGCTTTTTCGGCTGACATTTTTTTACGGATTTCATTAAGACGCTCTGTTCTAGTTTGACCCGTATATTTTTCATCGTGAATGTAGATTTCATTCATAGGAATGTCAGCTCTATCTTTCCATGTGGGAGATATGCCATCTGCATCTATTCTAAACTGTATCCCTTCCGAAACAAAGACTTTTTTAAAAGACTCACATTGTTGGTTAGAGAATAATCTACCATCTACAGCCACAGTTTGTCCGCTGGATAGGTTGTCTAATATCCAGTCCCTATAGTAGTTGCCAAATTGATTATGCATTTTTTGTAACTCGAATTCACTCTGAGCAGTTTCCATTTCTCCCTGTAGGAAGTATCGACTATCAGTCCAAACTCCAGCATATTTATCAGTCACTACGGCAGTACCTGCTGAGCCAGTAAACCCGCTTATCCATTCTCTTGACTTCCAGTGATCGGCGACATATTCGCTTTGGTGTGGATCGCTACTAGGTACTATATACGCATCAATTTTTTCTTGTCTCATCCAAGCTCTTAGAGCTGCTAATCTATCGTTTACGGTCATTGGTCTATGAATTATTTAAAAAAATGGAATAAAATTTGATGGGCTGAATCCCTATATTTTTCAAGGGTTACACGTTTATTTTGGTATAAATATTGATATTAGAGCGACTTAAATATTACAATTTTCTTTTATATGTAGATTAGAGCTTCTATATTTGTTGTATAAACTACCAATCTAAGGCCTATATTACTGCGAACTTAAGAAGTATTTTTGATGTTTCTTAACTGTAGTATATGCGCGAATACCCTTTGCTTCTATGAATATAAATTTTTGAAACCTCATAAAAGCGTTTAACAATACTTTCGCCAGTCGATAAAATTAAAAAACTACAACATGTTAAAGCAGAATCTAAGTCAAAAAATGCTCCAGAAGCTGTCTCCTCAGCAGATACAGCTCATGAAACTTCTGCAGATTCCAACTGCTACTTTAGATCAACGTATTAAAGAAGAACTAGAATCAAATCCTGCATTAGATGAAGGAGAGGATAATACTGACGTGTTTGATCTTGGAGAAGAAAATTCTGACGATAGAGCGGAAGAAAAAGAATTTGAGTTGGATGATTATCTCACTGAATATATGGAGGATGACCCTTCAAGTTACAAACTCAAAGGTGATTCCAGTGCTTATAATATAGAAGAAACAGATACACCTATAAGTGGAGGAAATAGTTTTCACGATCTGCTAGAAATGCAATTAGGTTTATTAGAGTTTAAATCTGAAAGAGAAGAAATAATTGCAAACCAACTCATAGGAAGTATAGATCAAGATGGATACCTTAGGAGAGAGACATCTGCTATTATTGATGATGTGATGTTTGCTCATGGTGTAGAAATAGAAGAGAAGGAAGTCACTGATATTTTATCAATGGTCCAGAGGTTTGATCCTCCTGGAATTGGTGCCAGAGATCTTAGAGAATGTTTATTGATTCAACTCAATGATAAAATTGAAAGAGGGACAGGTAACCATATTAGAGCTAAAAATTTAGCTTTAAAAATTCTTCTTAATCACTTCGAAGAATTTACTAAAAAGCATTATATCAAGCTCAAGAAAAATCTTTTTGTTTCGGATGACGAACTGAAAGAAGCGATCGATGAGATTCTTAAATTAAATCCTAAACCTGCAAGTGGTGCAGCTACCACTGCGAATAGAGTGAATCAATATATTGTTCCTGATTTTTTAATAAATAATAGAGACGGCGAATTAGAATTAACACTTAATAGTCGTAACGCTCCAGATCTAAGAATTAATGATCAGTACATGGAGATGCTTAAAGGTTACAAGTCTACCACAGAAAAACGTAAGGCTAAGAAAACTGAAAAGGAAGCTGTAATGTTCATCAAGCAGAAGATAGATTCTGCTAAATGGTTTATCGATGCCATCAAGCAAAGACAAGATACACTTAAACGTACGATGTATTCGATTATGCAGTATCAATATGACTTCTTCCGTACTGGAGATGATCGTACACTAAAGCCTATGATTCTCAAGGATATTGCTGAAATTACTGGTTTGGATATATCCACAGTTTCGAGAGTAGCTAATAGTAAGTTTGTGCAGACTGAATTTGGTACTAAGAGATTAAAAGATTTCTTTTCGGAGTCTCTTATGACACAAGATGGAAAAGAGGTTTCTACCTTAGAAGTAAAGAATATTCTTGGTACTATCGTCGAGCAAGAAGATAAACGGAAGCCTTTATCTGACGAAAGATTAAAAGATATGTTGACAGAAAAAGGATACAATATCGCAAGAAGAACCATTGCAAAATATAGAGAACAATTAGGAATTTCCGTAGCTAGATTAAGAAAGGAATTGTAATAGGTATTTTCAATTCATGAAATATAAAAATCACCTTGTAATGAATTTTACAAGGTGATTTTAATTTTATAATTTATTTGCATTCTACGGTTGATTATCTAGGAGTTCGATGGATAGACCATCAGTAATCTAAATTCAATATGATGCTCTGGCTAAAATATTTTGGTTAATAAATTCTATGAGCATGCATTAATAACTAAATACTAAAAGTAATTTGATTCATCTTATTATACATCACGGTGATTTGAGTGTGAGGGTGCTGCTGATTATAGGAATAATCACTGAGTCGTTTACTTTCTTCCAAATTAGTTTCAATGACTATTCTTTCTAATGTTTGAGGAAGTATAGTATTGTTTTCTTCACAAAACGTCATCAATTCTTTATAAGACTTCAAAGTGATTGAAATCATAGAAATCTTTTTTTCTGTAAGGAATTTAATCTTTCGTTTGAATGTCCAATTCTCTTTCCAAATTTCTAATTTCAATCCAGCAGAAATTCCAATGAGCATTGAATGTGGCAGATGTGTAGCGAAAGTTTTTACTTCAATATTTTCCATTAATCTATTGACGTAATTGACACTATGTGCAATAGTACCTAAGGTATGAACTAACTCGTAAGCCTGCCCATCAGTTGAAGCCAAGTATGAGATAATATATTCATAATCAATAAATGATGGATCTATATCTAAAGCTTGATGTACTTTATATTGCTTAATATTTTGATGTGATTTGATTAAGGGCATCCACGAACCAGTTACGATCGTTTGACACTTATCATTACTAGGAAGGTGAATGGTATTAATTCCCTTATACTCATAAAATCTTCTGAGTATTGCATACTCTTTCGCTAATAATATTTTACTATCGATAAATGCCCATTGAGGATTGAGTTGTTCTAATTTGGCTTTGTAAATTTCAGTTTCGATAGAAGGATCGACAATGCCTATTTTCACCCTAATCATGATCGATGCATAAAAGATGAGTAATAATTCGTAACTCGACGATGTAGCTATTATGGCAGTTTCGCCCTTTTTCATTCCAAGAGTGGTAAGATATGAAGCTAATCGTCTGCTATCTTCGTAAATCTCTGCATAGGTATATGACTTTGATCCATTTGTAATCGCTATTTCCTGATTGCTAGATTTTACAATAAGTGAAGTAAGGATGGGATTGATACTGATCATAATGTTCTTTTTTGTTTGATACAAACATATTGACATGGCTTGCTATTTGTAGGAATCACATTGCCTTTTGATTCCTATTGTCGGAATTGTTATATTGCATGATCATCATAAATATTTGATATGCCTCAGAATGAATACCAGGTTACTTTTTTTGATTATCTGTACGAGCGCGGTGGATATAAACGCACGGATCAGTTTGCCGAAGAAGTAGCGAATGCCTTGCATATAAGCAGAAGTGGCGCATACAAAAAGGTGAGAGCCATTTCAAAATTGAGTTTTGACGAGTCTATGCAGGTATGTCGGCATTTTGGTATTTCTTTAGATCAATACTTGGATAGCTTTGGAATGGAAAAGAGTAGCTATGCATTTCAATCCAATGATATCATAAAACCTATGGGTTCTTATTTGCAATGGGCGAAAAATATTTTAGCGCATTCAGAAGCTAAGGAAAAATTTAGGGATAACTATAAAGTGTACTCCTTCAGCGATGAAGTACCTGTTTTCCACATCTTGCCTTTTCATCACCTTTTAAGTTTTAAACTCTTTGTTTGGAATAGAAGTAATTGGGATATTCAGCAGTATGGAGCCACTTATGATTTCAATCATTTTGACAGAGATGCCGAATTAAAATCTACTATAGCTGATATAAATGATCATTTTATTAGTTATGAAAGTATAGATGTCTGGGGTAGGGATTTTTTGACCGCCACACTCAATCAGCTACGGTACTATACAAAATTAGGGGCCTTTACCAGACCTGAAGATCCTATGTATATTTTGGCTGATATACGAAAGATGATCAACCACCTGCGTGCCACTGCTAAAGCTGGAGCCAAAATGCGTTTTGGGAGCAGAGAAACACATGCCAAAATGGATATCTATCTTAATTATACACACACTAATCCTGAGTTGATTTATATACAAGCTGACAAGTATAGGCTAGTATATTCTTCATATCTATCTCCTAATTATTTGTATACAACCGACGAACGCATATGTGATTATACCAGTAACTGGATGGAGAAG
>CALBEE010000091.1 GCA_937927575.1 uncultured Saprospiraceae bacterium
ACAACCGAAATAACCAGTTCCAATTTGATAAATTAAATCTCCACCGTATTGGTCATGATAAGGACTAATACCACCCTCTCCAGTATTATGCGCAAAACCTCCTATCGCCGCTCCACCATTAAGCGCCATAACTGCTGCAGAGCTTAAAGAACCGTAACTCATGGCAGATACATTTAATAGACTGCACGAATACGGCTGCTTACAATCTGGACCACCTACTAATACTCTTGGATCAGGATTCAGATCATGATGATCGATGGCATTAATACTGTGATTCATCCATTCGTAGCCTTCTTCATATACATCTAATTGCGTTCCAAATGGAGTAGTTGCCAATTGTCCTTTAGCACGTTGATAGACTATATTTCTAAAAATTCTTGAGAACGGCCTTCCATCCGTATCTGGTTCAATGAAATATTGATATAACTTAGGTCTTAACCATTCAGCGATAAATCTAGACCTACCTACTAATGGAAAGTTTCGAACAATAGCGCTCTTTCTTTGAAAATAGTCGTAGAACCCTAATAATAATATGGGACCAACGATCACAAAGGCCCAATACCACACTGGACTCAAAAAATAGCCTAATAGTATTATGCCTGCTATCGTGAGCAAAGCACCCACTAAAAATTCATTTCTCATACTTCAATACTTTATACGTATGAAGGTAAAAATAATCATATGGATTAGTAGTTTCGTAGCACGTAATACTCAATTGATCAAACTAGAAGACAAATGGACTGGATATATACACTTGACCTTATCGGTACTATGGTTTTTGCCGTAAGTGGAGTACTTACAGCTATCCACAAAAAATTTGATATCGTTGGGTCACTAATCATCGGTATCGTAACTGCTGTAGGAGGAGGTACCCTTAGAGATGTACTTATCGGAGAAACTCCTGTCGGATGGATGAAAGATGTCAATTATCTATGGGTTATTCTAATCGCATTAGTTCTTGCTTATACTTTTAAATCTAGCATAGCAAAGTTTAGAAAAGGAATGTTTTTATTTGATACTATTGGGATCGGTTTATTCACAATATTAGGATTACAAAAAACTTTAAGTGTAGGGTTGTCTCCTGCAATTGCAGTAATGATGGGCACTGTCTCTGCCGTATTTGGAGGCGTGATAAGAGATGTATTGACTGGAGTAGTCCCGCTAATCTTTAGAGCAGAAATTTACGCTACTGCATGTCTAGCAGGTGGAGTTGTTTTCCTTTTATTAGAAGCCTTTTTTCCAAATCAAATCATTAACGTCGTGATCTCGATGTTGGTCGTTTTTGTGATTAGATTCTTTGCCGTAAAAAAGAAGTGGTCACTGAATATTTGAATGTAATGACGATTGGATAATGATTGAGAAAGTACTTACTAGTCTCCAAAGAAAAGTCAGATACAACGAATACTAGATCAAGATGTTTTTCTTACGATCAAGTCGCTCTCTTCATTCAAAATTCGAAATTATACAATCGAAATTTGTTATTTCCTTCTACTCTTTCCTACCCTTTTATTATTAGGTTTTATTTTACTTGGCTTACGTTTACTGGGGATCGCACCACTACGCGATCTAATGGCTTCTTGTTTTCTTACCTTCTTATCATCTAATAGTTTTTCTACTAAATCTTTTCTTCCAATACCATTTAATTTATCACGAATCTTTTGACGATTTTCCTTTTTATACCAAAAGAAAAACATGTGCTGATTTTTCTTTTCCTTATCAGTCTTAGCAGTAAAAACAGGCTTTAGTGTGTATGGGTGCAAACCCGTGTAGTAAATGATCGTTGCTACCGTCATCGGAGTAGGAGTAAAATCTTGCACTTGCTCTAATTTGAATCCCATAGACTTAGTTTCCGCTGCTAGGTTGGCCATATCTTGTGGCTTGCATCCTGGATGACTAGAAATAAAATACGGAATTAGCGGCTGATTCAAACCATGCTTTTCATTAGCTTCTTCATATTTCTTTTTAAATGAATGAAAATGCTTAAAAGAGGGTTTCCGCATTATTTTTAAAGTATCGTCGCTGGTATGTTCTGGAGCTACTTTTAATCTTCCAGATACATGTCGACTCACGAGTTGATCCACGTATTCGTCGATACTATCATTGTGTTCTTTATTATATTCAGGAACCAATAAATCATATCTAATACCACTTCCTACAAATGCTTTTTTCACTTTAGGGTGCGCATCTACTTTGCGATATAGCTCCGTCATCTGACTATGATCAGCATCCAAATTACTACAGACCACCGGATGTATACAGGACGGACTTACGCATCTATCGCAGATCTCTTGCACTTTACCTTTGAGACCGTACATATTGGCTGATGGCCCACCGAGATCACTTATATATCCCTTGAAGTCTGGCATATTAGTCACTGTATCCACTTCTTTCATGATACTCTCTTGTGACCTACTAGAGACGAATTTTCCTTGATGCGCAGATATAGTACAGAAGCTACACCCACCGAAACAGCCTCTATGCATATTGATCGAAAACTTGATCATCTCATACGCTGGTATCGGTCCACGCTTATTATATTTAGGATGTGGTAATCTAGTGTAAGGCAAATCGAAAGAGCCATCAATTTCCTTCTCCGTCATCGGCGGATATGGCGGATTCACCACCAATTTATGATCTGCAACATCTTGTACCAAACGATCTGCTTTGGTCTTATTACTTTCTTGTTCGACACTTTTAAAATTAGCTGCAAATGCTTTTTTATCTCGTAGGCATTTTTCATGATTAGCCAATACTTTAACAGGCCATAAATCAGGATTAGGTAATTCATCGCGTCTACCAATCTGAAATGCGGTTTGTGGAATATGCGTCATTTGATTCAAGGGTACACCTTCTTTCGCCATTTGCATAATTGCCCTTAGTGGCATCTCACCCATTCCATATACCAACATATCCGCTCCACTCTGCTCTAATATGTTGGGAAATAATTCATCTTTCCAATAATCATAATGTGTCACTCTCCGTAAAGAAGCTTCGATTCCTCCAATCAGCACTGGAACATCAGGATATAACTCCTTGAGGATTTTAGTGTAGGTAGCCACCGCATAATCCGGACGAAATCCCGCTTGATTACCCGGAGTATAGGCATCAGTGGACCGACGTCTACGAGAGGCCGTATAATGATTTACCATGGTATCCATACATCCACTGGTAACACCAAAGAATAGCTTGGGTCTTCCAAATTTCTTGAAATCCCTAAGATCATCTTGCCAATTAGGCTGAGGAATGATTCCGACTCTAAGGCCTTCGCTTTGTATAATACGACCTATTACAGCTGCTCCAAACGCAGGATGATCCACATAAGCATCACCAGATATTAAGATAATATCCAATTCTTCCCATCCATGGGCATCCACTTCCTTTTTGGTTATAGGTAGCCAATCTGTAATCGGTCGATGTACTCGCATAGGACAAAGATAAGTGATTAAGGTTATCTAGACGACAAGCATCTAGGAACCATTCAATAATTTATACGCTTAATACAACTATAAGTAGGGGAAGTAAGTTTTAAAACCGACTATTAGACAGAATTGACTTATTCGGGCTTTAGAGCCTTGTTTTATACGTTGCACATATTTAGGTGGGCCTTTCAAGATTTAATTCTTGGAGGTCCTTTTTTGCTTTTATGGCTATATTTATTGATATGAAAACGTTCCAACCCCACGATTCTATTTTTGACAGTTTCAATATTGTAAAAATTCCACTGCATGCACTCAATATGTTAGAATGCATCTTTGAAACCTTTCCATTTATAAAAAAGAATAAAATTTGGAAGGGATTTTTCAACAATAAATGGGTCTTGGCTATATCGATACTCATTTCTATCTTATTCTCCTATTGGCTATTAAGCGATCTCTTTTCATTGAACCATATAGGATCAGCAGAACATGGCGCTTCAGTAAAAGAGGGTATCAAAGATACGAGTAAAGGAGAAGCTATTTCTAGTGGCTCACGTTACTTATTACTTATTCTTCTAGAGGTAATAATTTTTCATTTTTCAGTGAAAACGCTTTCCATTCTTTCAGGGCAAGATCAGGATATAAAATTTAGAGAATTCGTAGCGGCAGAAAAGCGTATGATAAAACTTTTATTCATCAGTTTTATCAAAGGTGTTATAGCAGGGGTTTTAGTATGGGTCATACTGAGTCTTATGGGAATAGGGTTTTTGAGTTCATTTATTATGTTTCTTGTCTATTCCTATTTTATGGGATATGCTTTTATCGATAATTATAATGAACAGTTTAATATTAGTATCAAAGATAGTCTACTAAAAGTAAGACAACATGTAGGTGCCGCTACATTATTAGGAGTCGTAGTAAGTGCACTTATTTATATTCCCATTATTGGACCATTTATAGCTCCCCTACTCGGTGCGATCGCCGCTACTATTTACAGTCATAAATATCAAGTACATAAAGTGCTTACACCTATAGACTAGGTTGACAATTTAATTAGCTTTGCAGCATTAATTATTACGATGCCGAAGCAAGAAAATAATACAGAGAAAAAACTCAAGTCACTCACTCCTGAGGAGATAGATTTGTGTATTGAACTACTTGAATCCATCAACTCCAATACGGATCAAATTTGGGACATGCCTGAAGATAAAAAACATGCGCTTATGAAGGCTGCAGGTTTATTGTCGAGACCTGATCGTAATGAATATCAGCGTAGAAGAAAAGACGCTAAAAAAGCTGCAAAACGCAAACAATCAGAAAGAGATAAACATGCACGCAAGGAAACAGGAATTAGATCTGCAAGAGAAGCTTCTGTTTTCGTAGCTCCCACAATGATAGATCTTACAGGAATACAAACCGATAAAGATCTAGAATTAAGTTCTCCTCGTAACTGTTACGTATGCAAGACCATGTTTAATAAATTGCATCACTTCTATGATACGATGTGTAAGGAATGTGGAGATTTTAACTATGCCAAAAGATTTCAGAAGGCAGACATGAAAAATCAAGTGGCTATCGTTACGGGGTCGAGATTAAAGATTGGTTACCACATTACACTAATGATGTTACGAGCTGGAGCTACGGTAATCGCTACTACTCGTTTTCCAGTAGATTCTGCTTTGCGTTATTCTAAAGAATTAGATTTCACCGAATGGGGACATCGTTTAAAAATTCATGGACTTGATTTACGTCATATTCCAAGTGTAGAAATATTTTGCAACTACATAGAACAGCAGTATGAAAGACTAGACGTCTTAATCAATAATGCAGCACAAACCGTACGAAGACCAACAGGATTTTATAAACATCTTATGCCCAATGAAGCATCTGACTATAATGATCTACCTCTTCTTGCGCAAGATCTTTTATTAGATCATTATAATGTAGTGCAAGAATTATCTACACTTAATTTAGAGTCTGCCGATTATGAAAATAAAAATGCTCCTGTTGCCTGGCAAGGAAAACAAATTGGTGTAGGACTTACTTCGAGTGCTCAACTATCTCAGATACCATACACGATTGATAATTCTTTATCTACTGAAGAAGTATTTCCAGAAGGCAAACTTGATGCTGACCTGCAACAAGTGGATTTACGAAACACCAATAGCTGGAGATTAAAACTTGGCGAAATTAGTACTGATGAAATGTTAGAAGTTCAACTCGTGAATAGTGTCGCACCTTTTGTACTCTGCAATAGATTAGCCGGTCTTATGAAAAAAGAGAATACTGGGATGAAACATATCATCAATGTATCAGCTATGGAAGGTAAATTTCATAGATTTTTCAAAGAAGATAGACATCCACATACTAATATGGCTAAGGCTGCATTGAATATGATGACACATACTGCTGCAACCGATTTCGCCAAATACGGAATCTATATGAATGCTGTGGATACAGGTTGGGTCACTGACGAAGATCCCGTAGCATTAGCTAAGAAAAAAGAGGAAGATCATGATTTTCAACCACCACTTGATATAGTAGATGGAGCGGCCAGAGTATTAGATCCATTATTCGATGGTATTAATACTGGAAAACATTGGTGTGGTAAATTTTTAAAAGATTATCGTCCTATCGATTGGTAAGTATTATCTTTAGCAACATCAATGTTGCATATGAAGAATTTAATTTTTATTTCTCTATTTCTATTTCAAAATATAATATTGGCTCAGGAGTTCACTTCTTCTAACCTTCCTATAATTATAATAGATACTAATCAGGAAACTATTGTGAACGAACCGAAAGTTACTGCGAATATGAAAATCATATTTAATGAAGACGGTTCTCGAAATTTTAAAGACAGTGAAACTTTTCATTACGATGGTTTTATCGGCATAGAATTAAGAGGGCAATCTTCGCTAAGCCTATTCCCAAAGAAAGGCTACGGAATAGAAACGCGTGAATCTGATGGTAGTAACAAAAACATTAGCTTGTTTGGTTTTCCTGAAGAAAATGATTGGGTGATTCACAGTCCCTATAGTGATAAATCTCTTTTAAGAAATAAGATGACTTATGATTTAGCTAGAGAGATAATGCCCTATGCACCAAGGACTAAATTTTGTGAACTTATCATCAATAATGAATACTTAGGGGTAATCGTATTTACAGAAAAGATAAAACGTGATAAGGGAAGAGTAGATATCAGTAAACTTAAAGCAGAAGATATTTCCGGTGACCAATTAACAGGTGGTTACATATTAAAATTTGATAAAGCGACTGATAGTGAACTAGCATTTACAAGTACATATTCTCCTGAAGGTGGAGGTTGGCAAGATGCTAATTTCTTTTATGTATATCCCAAACCAGAAAATGTACAAAATGCGCAAAAAAACTATATCCAAAATTTTATAAAAGATTTTGAAAACGCTTTGGCTTCGGAAATATATCAAGACAGTATAGAAGGCTATCATAAATATATAGATCCTTCTAGTTTTATAGATTTTATGATTATCAATGAATTGACACGTAATGTTGATGGCTATCGCTTAAGTACTTATATGTACAAAGATAGAGACTCGATAGATGCTCGACTTAAAATGGGACCTGTTTGGGATTTTAATTTAGCAATCGGTAATGCAGACTATTGTAATGGAAGTAATATTAGTGGATGGGCTTACAACTTTAATTCTGTATGTCCAGATGATTTTTGGGTCAATCATTTTTGGTGGAAGAGACTACTTAATGATTCTGCCTATAGAAATGCTTTTAACGCACGATGGACTGAATTGAGGTTAGGAATATTAAGTGACGCGAATATGATAACTAGAATTGAATCTTATACTAACGTGCTTGCCGAAGCGGTGCCAAGAAATTTTGAAAAATGGCCTATTATTGGTCAATATATATGGCCTAATAATCAGGTCTCTAGTACTTATACTGGTGAAATAAATTATTTGCAAGATTGGATACTTCGACGGATGGAATGGATAGATGAAAATCTGAATAGCATCGACAACGGTACACCTATCACAACCCCACTAAAGGTATTCCCTAATCCAACTGAAGGAACTATATTTTACAGTACTAATAACTGTGATCGATGTACTATAGAGGTTTATGATGTACTGGGTAGAAATGTTACCTCCGCCGTAGATATCCAAATCGATAAAATTAATTTTTCGAATCAGAGCGGTTTATATTTTATATATCTAAAAAGCTTTGAAAATGAGATAGAATCTTTTTCTAAAGTGATCGTAAAATAAAAAAGGTTCATGCTTTTTCAGCACGAACCTTTATTAACCAATTGAAAAACCCTATTACTTTACCGTAATTTTATATTTTGGTGTAGGATTAAGAGGACAAGAGTATACATACTCGCCTGCCTTTAATTCTACTACACCAGTAGATTCAGTTTTACCTTTTGCAATCATACTCTTAGCAAACGAATTTTCAACAGCTGTCTTCATTACATCACCTTCCATATCACTTGCTTTCTGTATTACGAATCCAACCTCATGATCCACTTCAGTATTCGTAACTTTAAATTGATATTTACCTGGCTTTAGCGAAAGACTTTCTGTAGTAAAAGCTCCATCTACTTGTGCTAATTCTATGACCGTAATATCACTATGTGCAGTCATCTTGTCCATTTTCTTATCTGTCATTTTCTGTGCAGATAAAGTATTTGTCATCGTAAATACGAAAGCAAAAGCAGCTACTAAAAATTTAATCTTGTTCATTTTTTATTGTTTTAATTGTATTAAAGTGTTTATGTAAATTTTATGATACAAATATCAAATATGTACATCGAGCATCTAATAGCAATTATTCCTTTGGAGATGGCGATTTTGCCTCGACAGCAAATACCTTCGTTAATTTGTCGTCTGGAATTCATTTAAGAGCAAGAATACGATTCCAATGATATTTTCAAACTCCACTACTCAACAATAAAAAAGCCACCCAAAAAATTGAGTGGCTTTACTTATTTATAACTCTTTACTCTATCTATTTAAAAGCATTGATACCCGTTACATCCATTCCTGTTATAAGTAAATGTATATCGTGAGTACCTTCATAAGTTAATACTGTCTCTAAATTCGCCATGTGTCTCATGATTGGATATTCATTAGTAATACCCATTCCACCATGCATCTGTCTTGCTTCTCTAGCTATCTTTAATGCGATCTCACAACTATTACGTTTCGCCATGGAAATCTGAGCTGGAGTCGCTTTACCTTCATTAGCCAATGTGCCTAACCTCCATACCATAAGCTGAGCCTTAGTAATCTCCGTAATCATTTCAGCCAATTTCTTTTGAGTCAACTGAAAACCTGCTAATGGCTTACCAAATTGCTCCCGTTGCATCGTATATCTCAATGCTGAATCATAGCAATCTAATGCCGCTCCGATCGCACCCCATGCAATACCATATCTCGCTTTAGATAAACAAGATAAAGGTCCCTTTAATCCTTTGATATCTGGAAATACTTGCTCTTTGGGTACTCTGACATCTTCGAAAACCAATTCTCCTGTAATACTTGCTCTCAGAGAAAGTTTGCCATGAATCTCTGGAGTAGTAAATCCTGGTGTTCCTGTTTCAACTATCATTCCCCTGATCTTACCTTCTTCATCTTTTGCCCATACTACTGCAAGATCCGCAACTGGTGAATTCGTAATCCACATCTTGGCACCATTCAAAATATACGCATCACCATCATCTACAATATTAGTAGTCATTCCTCCTGGATTAGATCCATGATCTGGTTCCGTCAATCCAAAACAACCAATAAATTCACCACTACCTAACTTCGGCAGGTACTTCATCTTTTGTGCTTCTGAAGCATATCTATAAATGGGATACATTACCAATGATCCTTGCACCGAAGCCATAGACCTTAGACCAGAATCGCAACGTTCTAACTCTTGCATAATCACACCATAAGCGATCTCATCCATTCCGCCTCCACCATACTTTTCTGGTAGACTAGGTCCATAAGCTCCTATTTCAGCTAGTTCCTTGAATAAATGAGTTGGACAAACTGCCTTATCATAGCAGTCTTCGATGATAGGACTGACTGATTGCTTGACCCAATCTCTAACGGCATCTCGTGCTAATTTGTGGTCTTCAGATAGTAAATCATCCACTCCATAATAATCGTGTCCAGCGTATAGATCCGTCTTTGTCGACCTTACTATGCCCTCCATATTTTTGCGTTTTATTATTGTTGTATAATATTGAATAAGTATATTGATAATGAGGTTGTGAGTATCCACATATCGTAATAGTCGCAAATGTAATGCAATCGTTATAACAAAGTGTGTCTTTAATGGGGAATTAAATACAATAGCACATAGGCTTTTGTAATGTTGAAGTCAATAAGTGAGCATAGTATATTTGACTGCTTAGAGTGATATTTAATCCTTTCTAAAACCCCAATCAGCATCCCTGTTAGTTCTATCGCTCTGTTTGTACAAAGAGTTGTAATCTGTCATTATTATTGGCCACTAGTAAGCCTTTGCCACCACCTTGTAAATTGATCTGCCCTAAGGCTTTAACATTTTTATTAAGCAATAAGCCTGATTGATCTATACGTGCACTTGTTTGAAAAGTGCCATCTCCATTTCCTTTGAGTAATAAACCTTTCCCAGCATCATAAGCTGGAGTCTCAGGCTCGGTATCCCATAAATTTCCTGCAACCACTATATCCGGAATCTTATCTCCAGTAAAATCGTCCACTACCATATCCATAATGGGTGCCCACTGAGATTCAAAAGGCAGTTTTGATTGTGTGAAAGACATATTTCCATCATTGATCAAAGCTACGTGAGAAAAATTATTAGCTTTAAATTGAATAGCATTGTCCAAATTTTCTTGGCCCAGTATTTCTTCAATAGATGAGGATGCAAAATCAGCATACTTTGGAAATTTATCATCGATAAAAGGCATCTGCTCAGATGAACATTCCTTACCACGGACAGGCACCGTCATATCTTTGTACTTTTTGGTAAGTACTATATCTAAAGTTCCACTCTTATCAAAATCATTGGCATAAACTGTAAGTGGTTTTGTATCCGATGGGTGGAATTTATTATTCTCACTGATATTACCTAACACAAAATCCATATCACCATCTCTATCTAGATCTGTTGAAATTACACTTTGCCACCATCCAGAAAGATTGGCTAATGAACTCACTTCGACAGGTTCAAAATTAGAACCAGTTCCTGTAAAGAGTTTTGGAGTAGACCATTCACCGACTACCATAATATCGATTTTATTATCTCCATTGACATCGGCGATAGATGCTCCTGTAATCATACCAGGAAGCGCAGTTTGCATTTCTTCCGTCATTACATTAGTAAATTTACCTCGATCATTTCTGAGTAAATAAGATTGCATAGCGCTCGGATATGCTCCGGGATTATTTCTTCCTCCAACTAACAAATCAAAATCTCCATCACTATCCATATCAATGGGTAAAATCTCCTTTGTACTTGATGGCATTTGCGGAAGATTAGCAGATTTAGTAAACTGTCCTGAACCATCATTAATATACAGCCTATCTTGTAAAAGTTTGGAAGAAGTAACATCTCCTCCTCCTCCAGAAGCCACATAAAGATCCAAATCTCCATCACTGTCAGCATCAAAAAATTGCGCGCCTAAATCTTCACTCTCTTTATCTTGTTGAATCACTTTTTGTTGACTTTCCACAAAATTTCCTGCTTGCTGTAAAACCAATTTTCCAGATTGTCCTTTAGCACCACCGATATAAAAATCATCTACGCCATCTCCATTTACATCTCCAACAGCAATACAAGGTCCTAGTGTAGAATATTTGTGAGGCAGTAAAATTTCTTTATTGAAATCATCAAAATCATTTTCTTTATGTTCAAAATTGAAAGAAGGAATTTTATTCGTTACATCAGCAAAATATATATCAGAAGCTTGTCCTGCTTTCCTTCTAAGCACTTTCGTTTTAGATTTATCAATAGTATGTAATGTGTTAGTCTTGGGGCTTAATATTATACTTGTTCCGCCACTCATCCAATCAATGACCACGCTATCAATTTGTGTTGCATTTCCAATACCAAAATGTGATATGGCTTCTACTGAAGATTTGAATCCTCTTTGCGTATAATGATCTACCCTTTGCTTTTGATCGCCATAATAAATACTGATTTCACTATTGAGTACTGCCGCTGTGTTGCCCTTGTCTCTAAGATCAAATCGGATAAAATTCTTTCCCTTCTGTGAAGATTGGTTTTCCCATAATTCAGCTTTATCCATTAGCAAATTGACTACTAAGTCAAGATCTCCGTCATTATCAAAATCTGCGTACGCTGCACCGTGAGAAAAGTTTTTAGTGTTAATACCCCACTCTTCGTTCGCAGATATAAATCCTTCTCCCTTATTATTTCTAAACATATAATTTAAAACCGGATCAGGCTTCAACTTCATTAAATGATCAAAATAATCATCCAAGCCATAATCTGCACCCAAACTATCTTGGATGTCAAGAATTTCCATTCTCCAATCATTATTTTTTGTGTCACGATACATCCCATTAGTGACATAATAATCTTTATAACTATCATTATCGAAATCAGCTAATAATACAGCCCAACTCCATTCTGTTTGACTGACACCCATCAAATTTCCTACTTCACTATAACCTCCATACCCTACACCCATTTGAAAAGCATTGACCATGTATTGATCTTGGAAGTTGAGATTTTCTTTTAAATATCTAAACTTCTGAACATCCATAGATGCCATCAATAATTTATTTCGAAAATGATCAGATGGACTCATATCCACTACTGCCATATCCAGCAATAAATCATTATTAATATCTGCTGCGTCCATTCCCATTGCAAAATATGCCGTATGACCTAGAAGTGCTTTTGATTGTTCGGTAAATCGACCATTGCCATCATTAATGAAAAAATAATCAGGAAGAAAAAAATCGTTAGCTACGTAAATATCCAAAAAGCCGTCATCATTAAAATCTCTTGCCGCTAAACCTAATCCAAAAGCAACTCGATCAATTCCTGCTTCTTTACTTTGATCGATAAATTTTCCATTGTTATTTTTATAAAATCTAAGATGCATTTTCCTAGAATCTTTGGGATCCATAGTTTCGATTCTATCATACCAATCTGTGAGCGATTCATTGTCATTTATAAAGGCATAATTATTCACAAATAGATCGAGGTCTCCATCGTTATCAGCATCAAAAAATACACTTTGAACAGACCTACCACTATCGGCTACTCCCATTTCTTTAGCCTTGTTAGTAAATGTTAAATTTCCATTATTAATATACAGATCGTTTGATAGTTGTTCTTCGTCATTTGTCGGTCCATCATTATTGACATAGATATCAAGGTATCCATCATTATTTACATCCGCCATCGAACATCCACCTGACCACTTATTAGAGTTTAGTCCGGCAGCAGATGTGATGTCTTCAAATTGCATTCCACCTTTATTGAGATAAAGTCTGTTACTCGCATCATTAGAAGTGAAGAAAATATCCGCTAAACCATCATTATTAATATCTCCCACTGCGACTCCTGCTCCAGAGAAGAAATTTTCATAGTTTCCCATGCTCCGCTCAGGAGTTTCAATTATTTCATTAACGAAATCGATACCAGAAGCCGCCTCACTTACTTGTGTAAATATTGGTCCGGTTGCATCAGTCGTTTGGGTAGAAGCGGTATCATCACTACAACTATTTAGAACTAATAGTGTGGATATTAAAATACAGCTTAGTGATATGGTTTTAAAGATAGAATTCTTAATCATTGGTCGATATTACTATTCAGCGGCAAGATAGAAATAATGTGTTATTCAAGATATATTATAGCAATTCTAGCTTTGATTATATCGCAATAAATAAAGCTGCAATAACAAACATCTGATTGTATATTGCAAATTTACAATATACATTGAAGCTAGATCTTCTTATAATACCAGATAGAATTACTCGAATTAAAAGAACACTCGCCTTACTATCTTGTTATTTTTACATTCATAAGATAGATATATGCAAGAGCAAATAGATTTATTATTAGATAAAGCTTTGGCCTTAGATTGGCTATCGGCAGAAGAAGGGGTATTCCTATTCGAAAATGCCAGTACCGCCGAACTGATGGAAGTCGCTAATACGCTGAGATTCCAGAAAGTACCAGAAAAGACTGTTACTTGGATTATAGATCGCAATAGCAACACTACCAATGTTTGTATTGCAAATTGTAAATTCTGCAATTTCTATAGACGCCCTGGCCACGAAGAGAGTTATATCACCGATATTGAATCTTACAAACAAAAAATAGAAGAAACTTTTGCCTTCGGTGGAGAACAATTGTTATTGCAAGGTGGCCATCACCCAGATTTAGGATTACAGTATTACTGTGATCTTTTTGCTGAGCTCAAAAGCTTATACCCCAATCTTAAATTACATGCATTGGGGCCTCCTGAAATAGCACATGTAGCCAAATTAGAAGGCTTATCCCATACCGAAGTGTTGAAAGCGCTGAAAGAATCAGGCCTAGATTCCTTACCTGGTGCAGGAGCAGAAATACTTGATGATCGTGTACGTAGATTGATATCCAAAGGAAAATGTGGCGGTCAAGAATGGCTAGACGTAATGAGAGCAGCGCATCAATTGGATATCACAACTTCCGCCACGATGATGTTTGGGCATATTGAGACTAACTTAGAACGTATGGAGCATTTGACTTCGATCCGTCAAGTTCAATCAGAAAAGCCAGATCATGCTAAAGGTTTTTTAGCCTTTATTCCTTGGCCTTTTATGGATGAAGACACAATACTCAAAAAGATAAAAAGAGCAAGAAATACTTGTACTGGCGATGAGTATGTTCGCATGATTGCCATGAGTCGAATTATGTTGCCTAACGTTGTCAATATTCAAGCTTCATGGTTGACCGTAGGTAAAAAAGTGGCACAAGTATGTTTGCATTCTGGCGCTAATGATTTTGGTTCTATTATGATAGAAGAAAATGTAGTCTCTGCTGCAGGAGCCGCATTTAGATTTACAGCAGATGGTATCCAACAAGCAATTAGAGATGCTGGATTTAAACCGCAACTTCGTAACCAACAATATGACTATCGTGAATTACCTGCCAATGTGAAACAGCAAAAATTGGATACTACTACTATGATTGTGGACTAATAAGTTCTTCGCTTTAAGAGAACACGGAAATCACTGATTGACACAGATTCCCATGGACATTTGCTTTGCAATTGAATTCTTCTTATAATGTTTTGAAATTAGTTTTTAACACATATAATTAGGATTATGAAATATAAAGAAATTACAAGTATTATTCTCAAGTCCTTTTATACTGTCCACAATGAACTTGGTTACGGGTTTTTAGTAAAGGTATATGAGAAGGCCATGATGATTGAGTTAAAAAAATATGGACTCTCATCAGTAAATCAACAGCCCATAAATGTTTATTATGAAGAAGAAATAGTTGGTCAATATTTTGCTGATATAATAGTGGAAGGTAAAGTTATTGTAGAGTTGAAAGCACTATCAAAATTAGCAGAACAGCATGAGACGCAATTGATAAATTATTTAAAAGCTACTGGCAAAGAAGTTGGTTTATTATTGAATTTTGGTAGAATTCCTAAGTTCAAGAGAAAAGTATTTACGCATTAATATCAGTGTAAATCTGTGTTGATCCGCCTAATCCGTATTACTATTAGCAATTCGTGTATCATAAAAACTTCCGACTAAATGACAGACATAAATACTTACTACATTCAAATTCAATCCGCCACTACCTACATCAAAAACATCTTTGCTGGTGATATTGAAGTTGCGATGACTTTGGGTACAGGCTTATCAGGTATAAAGGATAATATAGAATTAATTCATACAATTCCTTATTCAGATATACCACATTTTCCTCAAAGCACTGTAGAAGGTCATGAAGGTCATTTACTCATTGGTAATTGGCATGGTGTGTCAGTAATGGTGATGAGCGGAAGGTTTCATTGCTATGAGGGTTATACTGCTAAGGAAGTCACTTTTCCTGTACGAGTTGTACAGGCGTTAGGAATCAAAAATTTATGGATCTCAAATGTAGCTGGTGGACTCAAAGAAGAGTATGAAGCTGGGGCCATAATTTTAATTAAAGATCATATTAATCTCATGCCGGATCACCCTTTGACTGGTGCTAATGATGAGCGCCTTGGTTTGAGATTTCCAGATATGAAAGAAGCCTATACGAAAAGCTGGAGAGATCGATTTCAAGCGGCTGCAAAATCGATTAATATCAAGTATTATGAAGGCGTTTATGTTGGTCTTCAAGGACCAAGTTTAGAGACACCAGCAGAATATAATATGCTACATATAATGGGTGCCGATGTAGTAGGCATGTCTACTGTGCCTGAGGTTATCGTGGCGAAACACGCAGACCTAAAAACATTGGTTTGTTCAATTGTTTCGAATGTCTGTTATCCTCCAGAAAAAATTACGGAAACTACTTTGGAAGAAGTTATTGCTGTTGCTCATGAAGCTGGAGATCAATTAAAAAATATTTGGGAGGTTTTAATAAAAGAAATGTAAACCCTTTTGTTTTTTTATTCGTGATCTAAATGAAAAAGAGATTGATATAATTCGCAACCTTATGGTCCTTAGCGAGCATAAAGAGAACTTATCAGCGCTTTTCCCAAAAGATTAATATCTTCATTCTTCAATTTAAAATTTGAGTAGATGAGAAAAATAAGAATGGGAATGATTGGAGGAGGCCGTGGTGCATTTATTGGTGGCGTACATAGGATGGCGGCAGCTTTAGATGGCCAGATCGAATTGGTTTGTGGTGCATTTAGTAGTCGACCAGAGGTATCTAAAGCATCTGGTGAAGATTTTTTTCTTGATGCTAACAGAGTCTATGGAGATTACATAGAAATGATTACTCGTGAAGCTGAATTACCTGAAGGTGAACGTATGGATTTCGTATCAATAGTCACACCCAATCACATGCATTATGGTCCAGCAAAAATGGCTTTAGAATATGGATTTCATGTAGTTTGTGATAAGCCATTGAGCTTCAATATGGAGCAAGCTGAAGAACTTCAAAAACTAGTCAAAGAGTCAGGATTAACATTTGCATTGACCCATAACTATACAGGCTATCCAATGGTCAAGCAGGCACGTGCCATGATTGCTCACCAAGAGATTGGACAAATAAGAAAAGTGGTAGTCGCTTATCCTCAAGGTTGGTTATCTACCTTGCTCGAAGCTTCAGAACAAAAGCAAGCAAGCTGGCGTACTGATCCCAGCAAATCTGGAATTGCTGGTGCTATGGGGGATATTGGCACTCACGCCGAAAATCTTGCTGAATATATTACGGGCTTGCGTATTACCGAACTTTGTGCAGATATAAGTACCCTTGTAGAAGGTCGCCAACTAGATGATGATGGAAATGTACTATTAAGATTTAACAATGGCGCAAGAGGGATTCTTTATGCTAGTCAAATCAGTGCTGGAGAAGAAAACGATCTTCATATCAATGTCTATGGAGAAAAAGGTAGTCTATCTTGGAGACAAATGGAACCCAATACACTTATAGTCAGATGGCTGGATCAGCCTACCCAAAAGTACCGTACTGGTGTAGGTAATCTATATGATCAAACTAACGATCATACTCGACTACCAGCAGGACATCCTGAAGGTTATCTCGAGGCATTTGCTAATATCTATCGAAATGTTGCTATGTGCATCAGGGCTAAAGTACAAGGACAACTGCCTGATGACAAATACATGGACTACCCTACCGTAGATGACGGTGTACGAGGTATGAAATTTGTCTACGCAGTGATTGCCAGTGGAAATAGTAATGAGAAATGGACAGAATTATAAGTGAAACAATAATTCAAGCAAAAACACATTACATATTATTTATATTTGTATCTTTGTCTATTGCAACTATTTACCCCCAACGAGCTGTTGATACTTTCATCTATGCAGTATATCTAAATTGGTAAGGCCTTAGATATACACACAAACTACAAATTACGATGAGCAGACTACTCAAAATACTTTTATACGCCGTTGTACTGTTTTTTCTTTTTCTATGGCTCAGTACTATTGTAAAATCATGTGGTGCAGACTCTGTTTCAGCTCCAACAGATATTGCCGTGAATGCTTCTGATGAATCCAATGAAGAAACATATGAAGAAGATGATTTTTTTGAAGATGAAGGCGATGATAGCGAAGAATCAGACCAAGAAGAATCGTATGAAGAAGAGGATGAGGAGCAAATAGATTACACAGAAATCGATAAAGTAGTTGAAGATAAACTCAATGAACCCACTAGAGAGGAACGTTCAACGACCTCAAATAATAATAATGGGACCGTTACTAAAGGTACCTCAAGTGGTAAATACATGGTAATTGCTGGCAGTTTTCTAATTGAAAAGAACGCTGAAAACATGCGTAGTCGATTGAATAATCTAGGCTATGACAACGCATCCTTAGTCGTTTTCGACCTTTCACAATATCACTCTGTGGTGGCAGCTAGATTCAGCACTTATGAAGCAGCTCTAAAGGTATCTAACGAACTCAAGCGTAGAGGAATGGACTGTTATGTTCACGCTCAACAGTTCTAATACCATCTAGCCTGAACAGCTTGCAGCACTCGTTATATCACCTTTGTTGAGACCGGAAGTGTGTTTTTCGGATGTTTTCAAAAACTAAGAATAGAATAACACTTAATGCATATGCTTTGAAGCAATCTTGGGCTTCATAACAGCTAGCTCATGACTCTTAGTAAAAGCTTTTACGAGCAGCTTACCTTTTGTGAGGAATGATAAAATATATTTCTGCTCTTAATCAATTAATTACCAAACAAATACGCTAATAATAATTCAATAATATATCTTTGGGTTCGCAATAATAGACTATGGCAGAGAATAAAAAAGCAGAAGAAGATAACGTGATCACCCTTAAGGGAATGTACAAGGAATATTTCTTGGATTATGCCTCCTATGTGATACTTGAGCGTGCTGTACCAGACATCGATGATGGCCTCAAACCCGTACAAAGAAGAATTCTACATTCGATGAAACAGATCGATGATGGAAGATTTCATAAAGTAGCTAATATCATAGGTCAAACCATGCAATATCACCCTCATGGCGATGCAGCGATTGGTGCTGCTTTGGTCAATATGGGTCAGAAAGATTTACTCATAGACTGTCAAGGACACTGGGGAGATATACGTACTGGTGATAGCGCAGCCGCAGCAAGATATATCGAAGCTAGATTGACTAAATTCGCCTTAGACGTATTATTCAATCCGCAGACTACAGATTGGCAATTATCTTACGATGGTCGTAAAAATGAGCCGATCACTTTACCTGCGAAATTTCCACTTGTATTAGCCCAAGGTGTTGAAGGAATTGCGGTTGGTCTTTCCACGAAGATCATGCCTCACAATTTTATAGAAATTATAAAAGCTTCCATTAAAATACTACAAGATAAATCCGTCAAAATATATCCAGACTTCCAAACTGGAGGTATGGTAGATGTATCAGATTATAATGGTGGAAAGCGCGGTGGTAAAATCAAAGTAAGAGCAAAAATAGAACAAGTAGATAAGAGTACCTTACGAATTACTGAACTACCATATGGTGTTACTACTAATGCCATGATAGACTCTATACTTAAAGCAAATGATAAGGGTCAGATAAAAATTAAAAAGGTAATAGATAATACCGCTAAGGATGTAGAAATACAAATCAACTTAGCTTCAGGAGTATCGCCAGATATGACGATTGATGCCTTATACGCAGCTACCAATTGTGAAGTATCCATATCACCAAATGCCTGTGTAATTGTAGATAACAAACCGATGTTTTTATCTGTAAATGATATACTCAAAATATCGACAGAACAGACTAAGCAGTTACTCGGTTTAGAATTAAAAATCAAACTTGGTGAGCTCGAAGAAAAGTGGCACATGTCTAGCCTCGAAAAAATATTTATCGAGAATAGAATCTATAGAGACATAGAAGAATGTGAAACTTGGGAAGCTGTTATTGAAACGATAGATAAAGGACTTAAAAAATATGTAGCTACACCATCTGATCCAGGCAAAAAAGGTGACAAGAGAAAGAAGATGATCAGAGATATCACAACAGATGATATCACGAAGCTTACTGAGATAAAAATCAAAAGAATATCTAAGTACAATAAATTTAAAGCGGATGAGCTGATATCAAAAATTGAAGAAGATATTAAGCAAGTAAAACATGATATAGCGCATCTTACTGAGTATACTATCGCCTACTTTGAAAGGTTACTAGAAAAATATGGAAAAGGTAAAGAGCGTCGAACACTAATCTCATCGTTCGAAACTATAAAGATGAGAAAAGTAGTCATGAATAATGCCAAGCTCTATGTCAATTACAAAGAAGGATTTGTAGGGACAGGAATGAAAAAAGACGAATTTATTTCTGAATGTTCTGATATAGACGATGTGATAGCCTTTATGAAAGACGGCACATTTAAAGTCGTCAGAATTTCAGATAAAGTTTTCGTTGGTAAAAACATTATCCATGCTGCAGTCTGGAAAAAAGGCGACGAACGGACGACTTACAATATGGTTTACTTAGATGCTAAGACTGGAAGGTCTATGGCAAAAAGATTTAACGTCAAGTCCATAACAAGGGAAAAAGAGTATAATTTAACTAAAGGAGCTAAGGGTTCTAAAGTTTCGTATTTTACAGTAAACCCCAATGGTGAAAGCGAAGTGGTAAATATCCAATTGTCACAAAGTTGTACTGCTAAAAAGAAAAATTTCGATTTCGATTTTGGAGAAATTGGAATCAAAGGGCGTGGCTCAGGAGGAAATATCGTAACGAAATATCCAGTCAAAAAAGTAACACAAGTTTCTATTGGCAAATCTTCACTATCTGCTATTGATGTATGGGTTGATGATGTAAGTGGTAGAGTCAATACTGAAGAGCGCGGAAGATACTTAGGCGCATTCGATACCGGAGATCAGCTGATCGCAATACATAAAGATGGAAGCTATGAAATTTCTGAATTATTAGTCGACAAAAAATATGACCACAATAGTGTAATGAAAGTGTTCCGTTATCGTAAAGATGATATCATTTCTGCTTTACATTATGATCCTGACAAGGGTCGTACCATGGTCAAAAGATTCGAAATAGAAACTTCCAAATTAGATACCAAATACCCTTTCATTTCTGAGTCTGATGGCGCTAAGTTATATTATGCCAGTGCCCATCCAAATCCAATCATTAAATATAGCTATAAGACTGGAGGTGAAAAACAAGAAGGCACTTTAGACTTTGCTGAATACATCGATGTAAAAGGATGGAAAGCATTAGGAAATAGACTCATCGATCACAAAATTTTAAAAGTAACTCAAGTACACGATGACATGAAAATTGATGTACAAGAAACTAAATCAGACGTAAATGATGATGACACTCTCACTGCAGGAGACACAATAGAATTAGATCTTTGATTGAGTATTCTATAAAGGGTTTTATGTTCTTCCTACTTAAGTAGCAGAGAAAAAATTCGTTACGCAGTAACACAAATAAGCAATCTCTCTTTTATCGAGTTTAAGCTCAGCTTCGAATAAATTCAAAAAGACAATACATGTATATACTTTAAGATTCTATCCTATAATAAATAACTATTTTTCAAAAAGAATATCCTGTCCTTTTACTAAGTCATTGTTTCTGCCTACTTAAGTAGCAGAGAAAAAATTCGTTACGCAGCAACACAAATAAGCAACCTTTCATTTGTAAAGCCTAAGCCCCAGCTTCGAACAAATTCAAAGAAACAATAGATGTATATACTTTTAAATTCTACCTTCTAATAAACAACTATTTTTCAGAAAGAACATCCTTCATTTTACTAAGTCATAGTTTCTGCATACTTAAGTAGCAGAGAAAAAATTCGTTACGCAGTAACACAAATAAGCAACCTTTCATTTGTAAAGTCTAAACCCCAGTTTCGAATAAATTCAAAGAAACAATACATGTATATACTTTTAAATACTACCTTCTAATAAACAACTATTTTCCAGAAAGAACATCCTTCTTTTTACTAAGCCATAGTTTCTGCCTACTTAAGTAGCAGAGAAAAAATTCGTTACGCAGTAACACAAATAAGTATCCGCTCATTTGTAAAGTCCACTTATAACTTCGAGAGAGTTCACAGAAAATCCATCTATATCATTTAGGAAAAATTCTAATAAGAATTAAAAAATTTCAATCCGACAAAAACGGCTCCTAGCCCTAAAAGAATACTCAGTGCGACATAACTAAATGCAAGTAAATGATTTCCTGATTTCAATAGATTTAAAGTCTCAGCACTGAAGGTAGAAAAAGTGCTGAAGCCGCCACAAAACCCAACCATAAGTAATAGTCTATATTCATTTTGAAGTGGATTTTTTAGGTGGTATCCCATCAAAAGACCTAAAATCAAACATGCCAATATATTGGCTATAAAAGTGCCCATTGGAAAAGCATCTATATCAACAGGAGCTAACCATTTGGAAGTCGCCCATCTAGCTAATGATCCAAGTCCGCCTCCTACAAATATGTATATCCAGACAGGCATTTTATTTTATTAAGATTGAGATTTTGCCGCTCTTCTTTTATCAGAAATATACTTTAAAATAGAGGTCAATACTAAGGCCAAAAGTATCAGTACGAGCAAGAGATACAAATTACCTATTTCCTGAAGTCCCATCGCGATAAAAATAAATACTGCATTGACTAGCAGTAAAATATACGTAGCATTCATGTGAGAAAGACCACAATCAATCATTAAATGATGGATATGGGATCTATCAGGATAGAATGGCGATTTACCATTCAATATTCGAATTACAAAAACTCTCAAAGTATCAAACAAAGGTAGAATCATTACCGCAATGGCCATAGAAGGAGCGGCCTTAAAAGCGTATGGATTATCTCCTAAATCTTTGTGAATATCTATAAACTTAATCGCTAATATAGAACAGACCAATCCCAATAATAAAGATCCAGTATCTCCCATAAATATCTGTGCGGGAGTAATATTATACTTTAGAAAAGCTATAATAGATCCTGCTAATGAGTAAGCGACAATTGCAATTTCTACTCTGTCAATGAGGAAGAACCAAGTACCCATAGTCAACGATATCAATAGGCCTATACCTCCAGATAATCCGTTGATACCATCGATAAGGTTAAATGCATTAATAATTACTATAATAGTAAAAATAGACAGCGCTATACTTACTGGATCTGGTAAAGCACCAAGTCCAAATATTCCGTACATACTTGTCAATTTGACATCTGCCTTAAATACAAGTATCGCAGCTGCAAACAACTGACCCAATAATTTTTTAGAAGGTGAAATAGGATCTATATCATCTTTCGCTCCAATTAAAAATATAATGATAAATGCACAGAGTATATACTGCAGCTTGCCGATATACATAAATGGCGTCCATAGTATAATAGAGAATAGAGTACCCGCAAATATTCCGATCCCTCCCAAAGAAGGTGTACTCACCTTATGAGATTTACGGTGATCCGGCTCATCAAACAGCTTCTTCTTACGTGCCACCGATATAATAGACGGTATAGCTACATATGTCAAAGCAAATGAGGTGATCATTGCTAATATAATATCGTACATAAATTCTTATTCTCTTTAAACCTAATCAATAACTATTCCTAAGATTAAATGTCCATTAACTGATATTGAATATTGCGGTAAATGTAAACTAATACACTATCTTAACTAAAGATAGTTTTCGGTTTTTTTCACTTGGGGCTATAAACTCACTACCAGAAACTTGAACGGCATCTGCAAATCTTATTTTGAGATTTTGGTATTCAGTGGACAATAAGCTATTCCTATTAAATCTACCTATAGGGTCTAATAAATACTCACTTACCGTATTGTTATTCTTGATTTCATCATTGAACACCACTTTAAGTCTAGATGGCGTTTTCATCAAAAAATATGAAGAAAATATACCTTCATCATCTTGTGAAAATTGCTTTTTAAACAAGACTCTAGTCCAATGCTCTTTTTCATATGGATCCACCGCAATCACAATAACGTCTTCGAAGAAATGATCCATCCATCCTGATAGGCCTCTGCCACCATAACTAGATTGATAATTAGATCGTCTAGTGTACGATCTTTTAGACTCAGCAAATAAAAGAAATCCACCATCTTGTCTAAGCGCAACCTGATTCAACTCAAAATCCTTTAATTCTACCGTCTTACCTATCTCCTTGCTATTAGCCTCTGCGATTAGTTCTTGTGTAAAAAGAGAAACGGTAAATTCTTCGACTTCAGACAATGTGATTTCTGGTTTATTCAAATAAAAATATCCCTTGGCTGCATCTCTATTTTTATCATGCCAAAGACCCACTAGACAAACTCTTCTATTGATATTATCAAAATTAATCTCAATATCACCAGCCACTCTACCAAAATTGTTGATTCGAGTATATCGATACGCTGCATTCGAACCCATCATGTAGAGACCAAAGTGATTTTCATTTTTACTAAATCGACTATTTTTCAATTCTAGCAATATCAGTATTTCGCCTCTATTGGTAACCTCTATCTCTCTAAATCTGTCTCTAAGGTCCAAATCCCTTACTTCTAATACTCGTTTTTCGATCAGATCTAGACTATCATTTCTTATTACATATAGCTCCATCTTATCTTTCTCATCGAAATCGAACAGCACAGAGTAATTCTTATTTTCAGAGGTTTCAATTAAAAACCTCTTCTTTTTAAAACTTTTAGGAATACGAAATAATTCAGAACTATCTTGCAATATCATGTTGCCTTGATACCGTCTAATCCTATGTATGATCTCATCTTTCTCCCTAAAGCTGTAGATCATATTAAAGCTGCTATCTCGAGGGACGATACCGAGTACGTCTACCTTCTTTTTCTCAAATTGGATTTTTCGATCTTTAACAAAGGCCATTTCTTTGTCAAAAACCTCAACATGATGCTTGTGATTACCGCGATTTCTGTAAAGTAGAATATGATTACCTACCTGGCCCAATAAATCATAGGCCACATCGGACTTTAGAGGCATCTCTTTGGATACTATCACCTTTTGACTATTGCCTATCGACAATGCCATGAATATTAGGTATGTAGCGAGAACTATCCTCATAATATAAATATAATATAATAAGCTACTTGGTGCTCATTATTAGATTGGTTTAACGAAGAATTGTCTATTCAAATAAGAAGACTATCACTTACATGATAGCCTTCTAAGGTATTGTTAACCAATTTGCGAACCCTAGGTAGAATTCACTATTATGACGCGTATCTAGTTGAAAGTCACAACTATACATTTATTTATTATCCTTTACATCAAAAGCATCTCTGAGTCCGGTCCCTATAAGATTGAAAGCCAATACTAACAGCATGATAGTGATCGCAGGAACCAAAGCTAAAAATGGCTTTCCACTAAGGGCAAATCCATACTGTTCGTTAAGCATATTACCAATGGATGGTGCAGGCGGTCTTATACCAAAGCCTAAATAGCTTAATCCTGCCTCTATCAATATTGCTGTGGCAAAATTAGCCGCTGCGATCACCAAAATAGGACCTACAATATTAGGCAATATATGCCTCGCTAGTACTGGAAACTCCGGTAGACCTATACTCTTTGCAGCTTGCACATATTGCATGTTCTTCTGCTGTAAAACCTGACCTCTTACAATCCTAGCCACATCTACCCACATGGTGAGCCCTACTGCTAAAAAAATAATACCTACTCCACGTCCTAAAGCTAGTACAATAGCGAACACTAATAATAAAGTCGGAATAGACCAAGATACATTGATCAAAAAAGAAATAACTTGATCTAACCAGCCTCCAAAATAACCACTGATGCTCCCAAGAAAAATACCAATGAAAACCGAAATAACTACCGCTAAAAGACCTACTGTAAGAGAAACTCTAATCCCTAATATCAATCTACTCATGATATCACGTCCATATCGATCTGTACCTAACCAGTACTTTTTGGATGTGCCATGCTTAGCAATCAAATCCTTGCGAGACATTGGCTCCAGTCCGATATCATTGAATGGCAAAATCCTGATCTGACCATAATGATTGGTAATCTGAAGCTCCGAATCTATAATTTCGAGGTTTTTATAGGGAATGAGCTCCATATTAGATTCATATCCAGTAAATAATGATTTCCACCATGATTTATCGCTTTGAATTGCAGCGTTTTGATATTTAATGAAGTCTGTATTAAAGAGAGGAGGTTGGAGCGCTATTTCAGGAAGTTGCCTATTGGCATTTGGCGTATTATCTGGAATAATAGTGTAAGCAAATATCGCTAGAACTAAAGCGATGAGAATAATCCAAAGACCGAGCATGGCAGAGCCCCTTTTACGGAGTTTTTGCCACACAATCGAGGATAATGATTCTTGATTTGCCATTGATGGTAAAGGTATCAAAAGTGTCCATAAAAACATGTAATACGGATATAACACCAATTCTATCATCATATCTCAACAGAACCCCTATATTGTATTGTGAAAAAAGCGATTTGGGCTCTTTTGGCGTAAATCCCTTTATAATTAGAAAATCGGACAAAACGTTTCATGATGATCGGTAATACTATTAAACAATAGTCTTCAATGGACTAAGATGGAATATTAACGATCATATTTAGATTTGGACTTAAAGAAAAACTAGATCCTATGAGAAAAATTTTATTCATATGCTGCATATGCCTTATGAGCATAGGTAATACATTTGGACAAGACGAGCACTTTACTCGCTACGACTTTACGCCTACATTCTTCAATCCTGCCAACACTGGAAATTTTTACGGGTCATATCGCATCGGTATATTATACAGAGAACAAGCAAGAACATGGTTTAAAGCAGATCCACAGGGTTCTATTGACGAAACTCCAATTAGCACAACTTATACAACACCCACATTATTTATAGATGCAAATTTTGGACTTGGATTTAGTAAAGGTGACTGGACATCTTTTGGACTTACAATGCTAAGTGACAAGGCTGGAGATGGCTCATTGAGTAACTCTTCTTACATGTTGAATGCAGCATATCACTGGTCGCTAGATAAAAAGCGAAAAAACGTTTTGACATTCGGTGCACAGTATGGGCAAAATTCAATCAGTATAGATGATTCAAGATTAACTACAGAAGCTGGATTTTTGGGACTTTTGGCTAATGGTTCTAAAGATCCTTTAAAAATTGTTGGCGATGAATTTAGCGGTGGATACAGTGACGTAAATGCAGGTGCTACTCTGGTGAGTCAAGTTGGAAAAACATCAAAAATTGAAATTGGATTGGCTGTTGGACATCTTCTTCCCTCTTCATTTACTATTACGAATGACAGCCTAGCCAATATAGAAAGTAATATTGATCAAAGGATAAACGCCCATGCGAAATATAGATTCTTGGTTTCAGATGGTTTAGCTCTAGAGCCTGCAATTTATTATTCGACTACAGCAGGTGCTTCTAATATTCAAGCGCAAATTAACAGTGCCTTTAGATTAAATGAAAAAACAGCTTTAACAATGGGGTTAGGGTATCGCATTGGTGACGCTGCTCAAATTTTATTAGGTATGAATTACGACCTTTGGAAAGTTGGAATTGGTTATGACATGACTCTTTCTAATGCTAATGATGCCAATAGCGGAGTCGGTGGTTACGAGTTGGGTATTACGAGAATAATCTTCCGAAATAAAAAACCAAAAATAGATCCTGTTCTGCTTTGCCCTAGATTATAGACATTGTGAAATCGGAATTTTAAAATGTGCAAGTGGTATTAAAGAGATGCCCCAATATTTAGAAAAGAAATAAAATTATTATGAAAAAATATATTCAATTATTTATAGCGATTATGTTATGTAGTCTGAGTACAAGCGCTCAAGATTTACATACGCTAGATAAAGAAATACCTTGTCTCAATAAGACATTCTCTATCTATATGCATGTCACACTTGATAGTCTCCGTGAAACAAGTTGGACAGTGGAAAAAATGCAATCTGCGGTCGATGTAACAAATCAATACTTCGAACCGATTTGTACTCAATTTGAAATTTGTCAAATAGATACTTTAGAAAATTGGACTTGGGACAGTCTCAGTAGAGACTATAGAGTAGACGAAATTAATCGTTTGTTTTATCAAGAAAATAGAATCAATATTTACTTAGTAGATAGATTCGATGATCCTACCGTTTGCGGATTTGCCCAAACACCAGGAGTTAATAATCCCTCTAACGCAAAGATATATTTACGAGATGGTTGCCTTCCTCATGAGATGGGTCATTTGTTTGGCCTACTGCATACTTTTGAGGGAAGTGGAGTCGAAAATGTAAATGGATCTAATTGTGATGTAGCAGGAGATTTAGTTTGTGATACGCCAGCAGATCCTTACGTCGAAGGAGCTATGATACAATGGCTTGGCGAAAACTGTGAATTTATTTTTACCGGTACTGATATCAATGGCGAATTTTATCAGCCTCATGTTGGCAATATAATGTCTTACTATGGATGTGATTGTGGATTCACAAGAGGTCAATATATAAAGATGGCAAACACTTGGTTAGATAGTCAACGTAAAATGTGGTAAGGGAATATTGAGATTAAATTTACAAGACTCAGAACTACTACTAAAGACAAATAATATGAATACGATATATAAATTACTTTTTTCAATAAGCATACTATCATTAGCAGCATATACTTCTAATGCGCAATCTGCAAATGTAACAGAAGGATGTGTACCTCTGGAAGTCAATTTCTCTCCACCTGCAGGTCAGACAGATTTTTTCTGGGATTTTAAAGACGGAACCGCTGGGTCTTCTGAAGCCTCGCCATCACATATTTTTTCTTCACCAGGAGTATACGAAGTATCTCTCAATAATGGTACTGGTGGAAGTGAAGTAGGTACTGTAACCATTACCGTATTACCAGATATAGAAGTCCTAATCGATGTCACATTAATTGATCCATGTAATCCACGGAGATATCAATTTACAAATAATAGTGTAGTACCAGACGGACTAAATGTTACCGGTTATTTATGGACTTTCGGAGATGGTGCAACCTCAAGTCAAGAAAACCCGATTCATTTTTATGCACAACCAGGATTAAAATCTGTAAGTCTAGAATTACTGACAGATATTGCGGGTTGTAATAATTCTATTTTATTCGAAAATATTGTGGACGTATCTGCAGAACCTGTTCTAAATGCATTTTTTACTGCCAACCCTAGTGCTACATGTGATGTACCTGCCACTATATTTTTCACGAGTGGTCAAGCCATTCCGGGAGTAACTTATAGTTGGGATTTCGGCGACGGCAATTCTTCTTCAGATCCTACTAGTACGGTTCACCAATATACAGAAGAAGGAATTTACGAAGCTGTTCTTTCATTGACTAAAGGAGACTGTGTTTCCACTTTTACTAGGACGATAAGTGTGGGTGCGCCATTAGCTGATTTTGGATTCAATGATACGCTTTGCATTTTTGCTCAGACTTTAATGGCTAATAATACAGCTGCAAATGCATTCCAATGGACTTTCCCAGAATCAGTGACACTCCTTACACCTGATGATATCAAAGAGCCTGTTGTAATTTTTAATCAAGCTGGATTGGTAACCATTAATATGGTCGGACAATTAGGAGGCGATGCAGATTGTATTGTAGATACTACTTTCCAAGTATTCATTCAAGATCCTGAAGTAGAGGTAATTATTGACCCAGAAAATACTTGTATCAATCCTACCATTACGCAGATTACGACCACTGAAGAGTTCGCTAGTTATGAATGGTTTGGTGAGCAAGGAGACATGACTTATACTGCTACGTATGAGACTCCTCCAAGAGATTCTTTTTTCATAAACATAGAAGATTCTGTACTGATTGAATTAGTAGTAGTCACTCAGCAAGGTTGTATAGATACACTAAGAGATTACTTTTCGCAACAATTACCTGAAGCGCATTTTATTCCATCCATACACCACGGATGTGCACCACTCAATGTCACATTCCAAGATACAAGTACTTCTTTTGAGCCAATCCTTACTTATACTTACGACTATGGAAATGGAGATACTCAAACGTTTACTAATGATGATGATCATGACTATACTTTTGAAAATCCTGGAGAATACTTAGTAACACTTGTAATAGAAAATGCTGCTGGATGTATAGATACTTCTTGGGCGGTACTTATAGAAGTAGGTGAACAATTATCTATAGATTACGAAATAGATCAATCTGAAATTTGTGTCGGAGATACCGTAACACTCAATGCAATAAATATAGACCCAAGAATCGATGCCTTCAGTTTAAGTACTGATGATGGTAGATCACATCATTGTGAAGGAGGCAGTACTTTACAACATGCTTTCCATAATAATACAGGTACTTTTGATATAGAATATACGGTTGATTATAATGGTTGTAGAACTATTGTAACGGATATAGATGCCATATTAGTCAATGGGCCATTAGCCGATTTATGGTACATGATAAATTGTGACGATCCATTGGCTGTTATGTTTTCTGATAGCAGTCAAATGGCTACAAGTATTCTATGGACGATAGAAGATCCATCTGGTGTAGATGTCACTTATACTGATAGTGACTTTACACATACTTTCCCAGAGTCTGGAGATTACAAAGTTTATCTTGAAGCATTTAATAATGTTACTGGGTGTCCAAGTGATATAGATTCTGTGGTTATTCATGCTAGAGAATTACAACCCGTATTTAATCTTCCTGAAAATCTTTGTGATAATGCCCTTTATGCATTAGATGCTTCACAATCTATAGATGTAGACGATGATTGTTTTAAAGGATATACTTGGTCATTCCAAAAAAACGGTAGACCTCGTCAAGTAGGAGAAGATGTTATTCAACATAATTTTCCAAATACTGGAATAGATGTGGTAACACTTACTGTAGAAGATATTAATGGATGTATGCGATCTACAACAGACACAGTTGATGTATTTACAATCCAACCAGATTTTGAATTTGATAAAGAACCGATATGTTTTCCAGCAGAAGTAAGCTTTACAGATTTGACATCAAGTGATACTACTATTGT
>CALBEE010000092.1 GCA_937927575.1 uncultured Saprospiraceae bacterium
ATATCAAAATATTGCGATATTACCTTACTTTCGCTTCCGTTAAAAAAGGGTTAAAAACCTTGGATTGGAATTTTCTTATGCATTATTTTGCATTCATAAATTATAACAAACATTTATTATTATGTCAGACATTGCACAAAAGGTTAAGCAAATTATCGTTGATAAACTCGGCGTAGACGAATCAGAAGTAACAACAGAAGCTAGCTTCACAAATGATCTAGGAGCTGATTCTCTAGATACTGTTGAGCTAATCATGGAATTCGAAAAGGAATTTGATGTTTCTATTCCAGACGAACAAGCTGAAAACATTCAGACTGTAGGTCAAGCGGTAGATTACCTTACTTCGCAAAAGTCTTAAGAACGGAATCACCGAGTCTGTGCTTTAAAGCATAGATATTAAGCTAAAGGAATCCACAATCATTAATTTGGTTGTGGATTTTTTTGTACAAATACTGAGCATAAAGATTAAAGCCTAACCTGCTTGAGCCATATCGCTCTCACGTATCCCTTTTGAAGAGCCTGCACTGAGTCTAGTCGAACAAATCCCTTCGAAGAGATACAAGAGTGACGTATCTAGAGTTCACTTAATAAGGATCTACATCGATATTGATCCTTACACTTTTAAATCCGGGCATACCTTGTACCACAGCTTTAGCCTCCTGTAGCCATACTTTGGCAGCGTGTAATACTTTAGGATCCTTTTCTAATTTAATAATCAATTGCTGCAAATACAATCCTCGTACTCTGGCTATTCCAGGAGGGGAAGGACCAATAACTCTACTGCCCAATTTAGAACCAACTAGATTTACATAAGCCAAAGCAGCTTCATCTACCGTATGCGGTTTTTTATGCTTAAGCAATACTGTTATCATTCTATTATAAGGAGGATAATGAAAAGCTTTTCGCTCTCCCATCTCTCTTCTAAACATCAGATGATATGCTCCCAAAACCGTCTCTTTAATCACTGGATGATCTGGCTGAAAAGTTTGAATCACCACTTTTCCTTGTCGTTCTCTACGACCAGCACGACCAGCGACTTGAGTCATCAGCTGGAATGCTCTTTCTCCTGCTCTGATATCAGGAAATTGCAACAACTTATCAGCATTCAGAATCCCTACAACCGATATATGATCAAAATCCAATCCTTTGGTAATCATTTGCGTTCCAACCAATATATCTATCTCTCGATTATCAAATTCCATTAAAATCTTTTCGTGCGAGTTTTTAGATTTTACAGTATCAAAATCCATTCGTCTCACTCGTGCATTAGGATAGAGATCCATCAATATATCCTCTATCTTTTCGGTACCTAATCCAGCATCGGTTAATTGATCATTGCCACACTCAGGACAGCTCTTAGGTTTCCTACTTCTGTAACCACAATAATGACATCTCAGCTCATGAAAAAATTTATGATATGTCAATCCCACATCACAATTGGCACATTGAGCGGACCATCCGCAGACATCACAATTAAGCGTCGGTGTGTAGCCTCTTCTATTCTGAAAAATAATAACCTGCTCCTTTTCCTCTAATGCCTTTTCTATAGATTTTCTCAGTTGCAGACTAAAATGCGATTTCATTCTTCCAGTCTTATAAGCATTTTTGAGATCTACTATTTCGATCTGAGGTAATGCTACTTGACTATGTCTTTCTCTTAACTCAGCCAATCCATACTTACCCAATTTAGCATTGTAATAACTTTCCAAACTAGGTGTAGCAGAACCCAATAATACTTTCGCTCCAAATTGGTGCGCAATCACCGAAGCCGTATCTCTAGCATTATATCTAGGACTAGGATCGTGCTGCTTATAAGAACCATCATGCTCTTCATCTACTATGATAAGACCAATATTTCTATATGGAAGTAATAAACTCGATCTCGCACCCACAAGTATTTTCGCTTCGTGGATTACAGCATTCCAAATCTCTACTCTTTCATGTTGATTAAGTCGACTGTGATACAATACAATTCTATCGCCAAACGCCGCTTCTAATCTATTAACTATTTGGCTTGTCAAAGCGATCTCCGGTAAAAGATATAGTACTTGTTTACCCTGATCCAAATATTCTTGCATCAGCTCCATGTACACTCTGGTCTTACCGCTACCTGTAATTCCATGTAGCAAACAAGTGTCTTTTTCTACCCATGATTCTTTGATCAAAGTAATAGCATCTTCCTGTTGCGCACTTAAAGGCGGCATGACTGCTTCTTCACTAGTATCCGAAATGGTTAGTCGACTAATTTCTTTTTTATAAATGTCTAAAATACCCTTCTTTTCCAACCCCTTAATCACTGCACTACTCACTCCAGTTAGCTCAATGACCGCCGCTTTGGGAACCTCTCGCTGTTGTCTAGAAAGTTTATAATAACCTAATAAAGCTTTATGTTGAAGTTCTGATCTTCCGATTCTATCAAACGCTATATTCATAGAAGCATCAGTATCTTCATAATTCGCATTGAGTGCTACTACGGTAATTTGCTTAGGCTTGTATTTGGTTTTAAGTTCTTCCTTAATAAATAATACTCGCCTATCCAATAAAGTGCGAATATATGGATACACCACTTTACGATCAGTTATATCTTTGACTTGATCGATTGTAAGTTCATTTTGAATGGAAATGGCTTCGGCGATCAAGTATTCCATTTCGTCAAGATCAGAATAATCTTCATCAAATTCTGGGCTAATGATGAGCTTCGTCTCAGAGGTAAGTTTTAAGCCGGACGGCAAGGCTACGATCATCACTTCACCTACTGTGCAGCAATAATAGTTGGCCATCCACTTCCAAAGTTCATACTGCTTCTCAGTTATGATTGGTTCCTGATCGATGACCGCCCTTATTTCTTTTGCTTTGTAAGTCGTATCTACCTCATTCATTGTCTCTATGACAATCGCTGAATAAGCTCGATTTCGTAATGGCACTTCTACTCTGACTCCAAAATGAATATCTGCTCGCATATTAGCTGGCACCTCATAGGTATAACTTTTGGGCACCGCCAAAGGCAAGATCACATTGATATATCTTGGATTAGAAATGGTTGTTGACATCAGCTAGCAAATCTAAAACTTTTGGGTAGCTAGTTTAATATTGTGAAGGAGTAAATATGAAACCAATACCATATAAAAAATACACATAACTACAATCTATTATACATATCTCATTGATATAAGAAATAGTCCAATTCACTTCTGCAATTGCTTCGATTATTTTATCATTTTATAACTTGATATCTATATATTGAGGGAGCAAATTGAGTGGTTATCGTTACCACATCCCAACCCCAAAATGAGATATCAATAATACAAACATAAACGCGTTCATCGTTTATTGGATTATTATCATACAAGTAACCAAAAGAGATGTTTAAAAACAAGAAAGAAGAAAGTAAAAGAAGTGATACTGCTCCTGCATCATCAGGATCTAATAATAGTATAGTAAGTGGTACAAAGCTAGAAGGTACTATCAATGCCAATAGTGATATCAGAATCGATGGTGAATTAATTGGCAAACTCTATTGTAAAGGTCGAGTGATCATTGGACCTTCTGGAATGGTAGACGGAGAAGTCGATTGTCAAAATGCAATCATTGAAGGAAAATTCACAGGTAACTTGAAAGTAGCCGAGCTTTTAAATGTAAAAGAGAACGCAACTATAAATGGTGATATCAAAACTGACAAAATAAATATTCAGTCTGGTGCTTCGTTTAATGGAAATTGTATCATGGGAGGACAAAGCATAAAATCATCTAAGAAAAATGATGAAGCCTTAGCGTTTAACTAAAATCTAATATGGATTCCCAACCTAAGCGCAAGCCTTCTTCTTCTAATAAGTATCTAAAATTTTCTGGACTAGCTTTCCAATTAGCTATTCTAATCGCTCTAGCTATCTGGGCTGGAGGGAAACTAGATGATATCATGGAAAACAAACAAGGATATATGACAGCACTTCTAGTCGTATTAGCGTTTGGAGGCTTTATGTATAATTTATTTAGAGATTTAGAAAATTTAAAATAGTGAACAAACTTTCATCTAAAAATTTCTACGTCGGTCTAGTCATAACCATTTTTAGTGCTGCAATAACCGCAGGCTATTCTGGTCAATTATTAGAAGTAACTGAGCATAATCTCCTTATGTATCTTTCTATTCTATTTTTTACCTTCTTAGCTATGGGAGTCTTTCATCTATCAGAAAGAGCTGCCAACGCCAACAACAAAAATTTCTTTATGCAGATCGTAATGATCAATACTATGATGAAGATGTTCGGGTCTGTTGTCGTGGTCATCGGGTATTTTTATTTTACCAAACCAAGCACCACAAAATTTATAGTTCCTTTTATTATAGTCTATGTAATGTATACTATTTTCGATGCTTACTTCATGATGAAGCAATCCAAAAACATAGGTTCAAAATAAATTAAATACAGCCAGGTAGAAGTCACTCTAAGATTGATCGACTTAAGACTGTGCCATGACTAATCCTTCTACTACGATCGGGTAATATTCATGCTCCAATTTTAAGACTTTTGCGGCAATGTCCTCGGCTGAGTCATTAGCTTCTATATCGGTTCTGCCTTGAAAAACGATCGCGCCATCATCATATTTTTCATTGACTAAATGTATGGTCATGCCAGAAAATTTTTCTGCATTTTTTTTCACCGCCTTATGAACATTCATTCCATACATTCCTTTGCCTCCATAGGCAGGCAATAGAGCTGGATGTATGTTTACTATGCGATCAGGAAAAGCTTGAATAAGATTTCTAGGCACTAACCAAAGAAATCCTGCTAATATAACCCAATCAATTTTAGCACTTTGCAAATGAGTCAAAAATGCATCCGATTCGTAAAAGTCATTTCTCGAAATTACGCTTGATGTTATACCAAATTCTTCTGCCATTGAAAGCACTCCAGCAGTTTTTCGATTAGAAGCTATTAATGCTACTTCTATATGATTATTCCCTTGTAGATGCTCGACTATTTTACGAGCGTTACTTCCTGTACCTGACGCCAGAATAGCAATTCGTTTCATCTATTTGCCTACTTAAGGATATTATACTTATCAGCTTGAGTAGGATCGATCTTAAGCATAGTAGATCTTACTTTATTCTTCTGACCTTTGTCTCCAACTTCAAATATCTCTAACACTTCACTTCTCTTACTATCGGCCATCAATCGCATCACCATAGAGTTATTATAATTTCTATTTACCTCACCATACACATTAATTGCAGCCAATAATATAGCACGGCCTTTATCGGCATCTTCATACATTGTATCCAATCCTTTTCTGTGGTAATCATAAAAAGATTGTCTGTAAGGTCTCACTTTAGGATTTAACATATTTTCAATTAACCAATACCTATTCCTTCTGACGGTAGTCGCTCCGCTATCCCAAGCATTATTGTTAGTCAATCCACTGGGTATGGCATTAATTACATTCTGGGCATTTAACCAATGTTGGTCTCCACCTAAAGGTTCAAAACTATCATAATCAAAAGCAAGAATTACATAAGCGTAATACGTCAATACTGAAGAGAGTTGATCCAAATAGACATTGTCACTTCGTTGAATAGGCTGATTAATATCATAAGTAAATTCTACACTCTTATCGATATAATTTAGCATAGGAGTTACATAAACAGAATTAAAAACCGGACGCTCTGATTGGACTATAATATCCGCTACAAAGCTATTACTGCTTTTTTCTTCGACTATCGCAATCCTTACGGTCCCTTTAATTCTTTCCTCGTTTTCGTATTCGTCCTCGGTCCATTGCGTGTTATTGTAAAATTCGTAAACATAGCGCTCCAAATTTTCGAACAACTTAGGATCGGCAGTCGGACTAATAGGTGTAGTGACTTTAACATCAATATCTAATTCTTGAGAGTAGAGTTTACTCGTCAACACAGAAAAAGTCAATAGTATAAATAAAATCTGCTTACGCATGTTTTTCTTGATTTCTTATTTAATAAAAATCGTTATCACTTAAATTACAAAAAGCCAACCAACTGATCAACGATATCTACAGCTACTAGACGTTTAGATTTCAAAGGATATTGTATTGGTTCGGCCTTATGTTTGAGTATGGTCACCTTATTCGTATCTCCTTGGAAACCAGCACCCTTATCTCTCAATGAGTTCAGCACCACCATATCAAAGTTTTTTCTCGTCAATTTTCCCTCGGCATGTTTCATTTCATCATTGGTTTCCAATGCAAATCCTACATGTATTTGGTGTGCACTTTTCATTGCTCCTAGAGTAGCGGCTATATCTACTGTTCTTTCTAAGGGAATAGCCATATCGTCGGATTTCTTTTTGATCTTTTTGTCTGCTATTTGGGCTGGTCGATAATCTGCCACAGCAGCAGCAAAAATGCAAACATCAGAAGTAGCGTGGTGAGAATTCATGGCTTCGTACATATCTTGAGCCGATCGTACATGTTCTGTCTTAACTTTATTATGATGACTCCTCTGAGAAGTAGGGCCTAATACCAAGACGACTTCCGCTCCACGATCTGCACATTCTTCAGCTAGGGCAATACCCATTTTACCACTACTTCTGTTGCTTATAAACCGTACCGGATCCAAATCTTCTTGTGTAGGTCCAGCAGTAATGATCACTTTACGATTAGCTAAATCACTTTTTTTTTGAAATAAGTCACTTAAAGAAGCCACTATATTTTCAGGCTCAGCCATTCTACCATCTCCTACTAATCCACTAGCCAATTCTCCGTGTCCTACAGGAATAATATGATTTCCATACGATGATAATAGCTCTAAATTTCTTTTGGTAGATCCATGAAGCCACATATCAAGATCCATAGCAGGAGCAATCCATACTGGACATTTTGCAGATAGATAACAAGCCACAACCATATTATCCGCTATGCCATTAGCCATTTTAGCCAAACTAGTAGCCGTACATGGAGCGACCAACATTACATCTGCCCATAAGCCTAATTCTACATGATTATTCCAACTCTCGTTACTAATGACTTCAGTATGTACATCATGCTTAGATAAGGTAGCCATAGTCAATGCACTGATAAATTTAGTAGCAGCGGGCGTCATAATTACTTTTACATCAGCACCCGCTTTTATAAGCATTCTACAAAGGATAGCCGACTTATAGGCAGCTATACTCCCAGTGATTGCGAGTAGTATCTTTTTTCCTTGTAGATGTTGTGACATATTATTATGTAATCAAATTATGAACCAATACTGCAAAAATGCGAAATCCCACCCTTAATAAAAGGGCAGGATCTACATATATGTTTAAGACTTCACCATTCTATAAATGGTCTTCAGATTAGTCTTCCTTTGCTACTTCTTCAGCATCTCTGTATCTATGCTCCAGCTTTCCATCTAAATATTCTTCCGTAGCAATTACTACAGGATTTGGTAGTCTTTCATAGAACTTAGATATTTCGATTTGCTCCTTATTTTCGTGGATTTCCTCGATAGTATCCGAATGTACAGCAAACTCTTCAAGCTTTCCATGAAGCTCATCTTTTACATCTAATGCAACTCTTCTAGCTCTCGCAGATATGATCTGTAGCGCTTCGTATACATTACCAGTAGTACTAGCAAGTCCTTTTACGTCTCTTGCTCTGATGTTAGGATTAAGTCCTTGTACTCTTGATTTAATATCACTCATACTTTAAATTTTTGTAGCTGTTTAGTAGTTTCTTCGAAGATTTCTTCCAATTCTTCGTCATATTGAGAGCTCTTGTACTTCTTTCTAAACTCTTTATAGAGCTTAGCAGTTTCCAGAAAGCGATCTTCTTTTTTATTATATATACTATTGTCAGCTTGTATATATGCCGACTTGACCATTAAAAAGCGAACTTCTTCAGCATTTTCTGACCCGGGAAACTCCTTAAGCATATTACCGAAAGCTGATAATGCCGACTCATAAAATCCTGTGGTATAGTATAGCTTAGATCCATAGTAGGCCTTATCCTCTAGCTTCTCTCTCATTTCATCAATCAACTCATTACATTGAGTGACCCTATCGCTACGAGGAAATGTATTGGTAAATTCTTGAAAAGCTTCAATTGCTTTTAGTGTGTAGGTTTGATCCAACTTATAGTTGGGAGATAGTCTGTAATTTGAGTAGGCAGACATGAACCTAGCCTCTTCCTTATTCTCACTATTGTAAAATGTCTTAGCGAATTGCTCAAAATAATGAGAAGCTAAGATGAATTGATCTACATTATAATGCGTATAAGCATACTTATAATACAATTCTTCTGCTTGTTCCTTACCTCTGTACAGGGGCAAAACGATCTCAAATAACGATTGTGCTCTGTACCAGTCGCCTTCATCGTAATACTTTAGCCCTGTATTATAGATCAACTGTGGATCTTGGCTCGTACGAATAGTCTCATACTTCGACTTACAAGAAGTCATCAATATCACTGCTAAAACTAATATGGTTAAAACTCTATTCATCGTCTTCTATCTATTTGATGGTCAATGGATTAGCCCAAATTCCGATCAAGCGTGCAAAATTACAATATTTTTATGAATAATGGTGATCTTAACAGTCTAATCTTATCTTCTGTCAATCAACTACTTAAGACACGGAATCAAAACGAAAATAGATATGTAATGTCTGTTAAGATCAGGTTAATAATTGGCGATTTCACCAAGCCATTACTACAATATACTTTCGGCTATTTAGCGTTATTATTACCAAACCTAAAGAACAAATGAAACGCATACTAACTTTCTGTACCATTGCCTTCCTTATCAGCAGTTGTCAACCCAAAAATCTACCTACTATTTCTGATATACATTCAGATTATGCTGAAGTGAAAATTTCACATATGACAACTAAGACTGAATTGAATGAAATTAAAACCAAGTTGAAAACCATCAGTAATATCGACCTAATCTACGATCAATCTCAATTCTTCGAAGATGGAAAAATCCAAAATCTCAAAATAGGTGTAATCATGCCAGACGGTACAGAAGGTTCTGGCTCAGCAGATTTATTAAATCTACAATTTAAATACTATGGTTTTGAATATAATTCAAAAGGGAATCCCAGTTTTAAAATCGGTGCAATATAAGTCCCCAATCCATACTGGAATTCCCTAATGTTATTCAATCATTTATCAAAAGTTAATCATCACTCACAAAGAAACTTTATTACATTCTTCCTTGATTTCGCAACACTTAATAATTTGCCTGATTTGATCCGTAAACACATCAAATTTGTACTGATCCACTTAATTTGTGTAAAATTTACAATCGTCGAAGAATGAATTCTCAAAAATCTTTCATCCAACTTACTTTGATATGTTCCTAGTGTTTTTGACGCCACTAATTGAGTACCATCAGTCTTATATATTGTAGTATAATTACTTTGACTTTGTAAGTATGCTATTTCATCATAAGGGATAATAAATATTCCTTCAAAAACTTTAACGCATAAAGACTGAGTTCTAACTCTCTCATCATATAATTTATATTCACCCATAACTGTTTCGTTTAAATAATTTTGTAATCAATTGTTCATGTTTATTTCAATCGTCTAATCCGGATCATAAACATTGATAGGAACATGAAAGCAATCTTGGCTTGGATAAATTATACCATTGTAATATTTATGGACTACAGTTGTCATATTTGAATTTGGCACGATCAATTCTCCTTCACCCGAATGTTTTTGCACTATTAAATCAGAACCTTCGCCAATTATTATTCCTTCGTTAGCGAGTGTAATATTATTACCGATTAAGGTCACCTCACTTTCGTTTTCAATGCAAACCACACTAGGATCCAAATCGCCAATTATAATATTATTGTAACCGCTGATAATAGTATCCTTTGTAATTGTATTATTGAGGCAAATATTATCTAAAAGATAACTCTCATTTTCGAGTACCTCTAATGCTCCAAGTCCTGAAATAATATTGTCAAATGCTTCATCGTATAAACCAATCTTCTGTACTGCAGAAGAGTTACTATTGATATTAATACTTGAGTTAGAATCGTAGCTTACCAAATCTTCACCCAGCAATGTAATACTACTATTATTTAATTCTATTTGCCCTTCGATGGTTAGACTTGCTTCAGGTCGTATATATATATTAGCGTCATTTAATTCTGAATTAGTCAGTGTGAGTGATGCCCCTGCCACTACTATAATACTATTCTCAGTCAATGAATTGATATCTCCAACTGCAAGTTCTCCTTCTACAATTATTTTACCTTCTTGGTGCTTAGTTAACTCCCATTCACAAATTTGATTTTCTGCGATACAAATATCTCTTGCGATAGTCTGAGAATTCTCTTCCGCTATACCCGTTACGATCAGAGAAAAGTTTTGCACGTCATTCACCAAGCTTCCTTTGTGCGAAATTTCAATGGTATACTCGCCATCAATATTGGGCAGATTAGGAATTTCAATCATCTCCAAATTGTCAAATGAATTCACTCCAGTGGTAGGTGGATCACAAGGATTCATTCTATCCAATTTATATGGATAATAAGTAACATCTTCTCCAATCACTTTGACATCTAAGTCATTTACTAATGCTCTTAAACTTGTATCAATCTGATTTCCATTATACGGAAATATATATTCTCCACTACTTGGATCTGTCCAAGCAAGCGTAACGATAAGCGGTTCTGTATAATTAGGTTGTATACTTAATTCAAAAACTTCATCATTATCCAAAGTCTCTTCATAAAAATGATTGTTATTTTGATTTTCATCAATCAATTGAACCATTTCATATGCATTAAGTAAACCATACCCGTAGAGGTAGTCAGGTCCTGGATATGAGCCTGCTTCAGTAGCCGTATGCACTGCCAATGCTTTAAGCGTACTTGCTTGCATAAAAGAATCTACTAAGGAGTCATAATATTCTTGAACCAATATAAGAGAACCTGATGCATTTGCACAAGAAGCCGAGGATCCGCCTGAAGTCAAAATAGCCGTATCTGAACTTGATTTAGCACTGCTTACAGATACACCATTCGCAACAACATCCGGTTTAATTCTTCCGTCTATTGTCGGTCCCACTCCAGAGTTAGCATAAACAACATCCATAGGATTGGAATATTCACTGATATCTTGAATATTGCCAACCGTAAGTTCGTTCTTTGAATTATTAGCGAGATTATAATGAACACCTGTAGCATTTCCAGAAGCGGTTACTTCTAAATGCAATGGTGCATCATAAGTTTTGGAATCAAAAAATGGCTGATAAGTACCATTAGATCTGATAATTGAGTGATTAGAAATAAGATTATCTAAATAATTGTCCACGTAGTTTTCTTGCATTTCAAGATTAACATCTGGAGCCATACCTCTATAAGAAATACCTAATGCATCATTAGATCCAATTATTCCAGCCACCCAAGTAGCGTGGCCAGAAACAGGCTCAGAGCTTTCGACAATTCTTGTCCCTGTACTTCCATCAAACAATTCGTGGGTAGATCTTGGGGATCCTGCTTCATTGATTAAAACTACTAATCCTGTACCTAGCAAATCATATCCTAGTCCAGCATCATTATGCAGTTTGTCAGTGGAGGTTGTAATCGCAGCATCATGCGATAAATTAGTGAAATAAAAAGGTTCACCATTATGATCGATGTAACCAAATTTTCCAATTATTTTTCCATTATCATCTTTGATATATTTTTCATATTCTCCTAAATTTTGTTTTTGAAAATCAATAACATTTCTTTGTAATTCATTTCCTGTTAATCGTGTGTTTTGTAATCTAATTTTCTCTTTATTGAACTGAACATCTTGTGCAGACAAATTAAAAAAGAGAAAACTTAAAAAGAAAAGAGTAGCATTTTTCATAATATTTATTTTAGTTTTTGAATCATAAATAAATAGCACATATATCTATGACATGCTAAGGAGTGGCCACTCCAAAACAATTAAATAAAAGCGTGATAAACTGGGCAATATAAAAGAACAATCAACCTGTCCTTCTAGTCATAAAAGCTTCCATTTTTCTAAACGAATGCATAGAAATACATTACTTGCTATTTGTTACAATGCAAATATTGCTAGCATAACGCCTGTAAAAATGAATTTTCGTTTTTTGGTGTTGTACGATCTTTTTTTGGTACCTAAAGGTAGATTTGCACATTTGGCGACATAGCCATATATGCTCTACAACCCTTACATACAGGGATTTAGTATAAATTCTATACTTCTATTCCAATTTGATTTCGGTAGAATGTAGTCGACTAATCATACTATGTACGATTAACCTAAAAACTAAGGATTCGTGATTTTTGAAAAGAATCAGATTGGTATGGAAACCAATCGAGGTTGATGTGAAATTAAATATCATGGCACATATTTTTGTTAATTCAATTTTAATAATCATAACATATCTTACAATTCGAAACCTTCAATAGGTTCGAAAAAAACATGCTACAACTTTGTCTAAACTAAATATGTGCGCTTTAAAAAATATAGACAGCTTGTAAGCTAATACTCTAACTAATATAGATTAAAAAAATTGAATTTTCTTTTAGATATGCACCAACTAATGACTTATGTAAAAAGGTTTACAAAAAGACTCATTAAAGAAATATTACTAAAAATTCATCTCAGGAATATCTCCTTCGACAATCAACCGTCCCTCTGTCGCCGCTTGAATTTCTTCCACGGTAACGCCCGGTGCTCGCTCCAATAACTTAAAGCCATTAGGAGTAATATCTAAAACGGCCATATTGGTCACTACTTTCTTAACACATTTTACTCCGGTTAAAGGAAGTGAACATTGGCGTAATAATTTGGATTGGCCTTTACGATTGGTATGACTCATCGCTACTATAATATTATCGGCTGAGGCTACGAGATCCATTGCGCCACCCATTCCTTTTACCATCTTACCAGGAATCTTCCAATTCGCAATATCTCCATTATCGGCTACTTCCATCGCTCCAAGTACCGTCAACTGCACATGCTGCCCTCTAATCATTGCAAAACTCATACTAGAGTCGAAAATACTTCCTCCATTCATCATGGTGACTGTTTGCTTTCCTGCATTGATAAGATCAGCATCTTCTTCACCTTCATATGGAAAAGGTCCCATACCCAACAATCCATTTTCCGATTGAAATTCTACATTGATTCCTTCAGGTATATAATTAGCAACTAACGTAGGAATACCTATACCTAGATTGACATACCAACCATCTTGTAATTCCTGTGCGATTCGCTGAGCGATTTGATTTCTATCTAACATGAGATTTCGAGAGTTTGAGAGTTTGAGAACTAATATAACTTGGCTTACACTCGCCAAAATTTGAATTTGGAATTTTAAAACCTTGGGAATTTACAACTATTCCTTTGGTCTAGTCGTCCTCTGTTCAATTCTCTTTTCATATCCTTTACCCTCAAAAATACGTTGAACAAATACTCCAGGAATATGAATGAAATTAGGGTCTAATTCACCTGGCTCTACTAATTCTTCTACTTCTACCACTGTGATTTTTCCGGCCATAGCCATTACAGGATTAAAGTTTCGAGCGGTTCCTTTAAAAATAATATTCCCATAGCGATCACCCTTCCAAGCCTTAACCAAAGCATAATCAGCATGAAGTGCAGACTCTAATATATGTGGTTTACCATTGAAATATCTTACCTCTTTTCCTAGAGCTACCTCAGTTCCGTAACCTGCTGGTGTGAAGAAAGCAGGAATTCCAGCGCCACCCGCTCTACATCTTTCTGCTAGAGAACCTTGCGGTATAAGATCAACCTCTAGTTCGCCAGTAAGCATTTGACGTTCAAATTCGTCATTCTCACCGACATAGCTTGAAATCATTTTCTTCACCTGTCTTTGCTGTAGCATTAAGCCTATTCCGAAATCGTCGACTCCTGCATTATTAGAAATACAAGTCAAGTCCTTCACTCCAGATTCTACAAGTGCTGAAATGCAATTTTCCGGTATACCGCAAAGACCAAATCCTCCAAGCATCAAAGTCATACCATCCTTTACACCCGCAATGCCTTCTTTGGCACTTTCTACTAGTTTATTCATAGATAATAATTGTTGGAATAAAGGTAGACAAGAAACTTCAACTTACAAATTCGAATTATTACATAAGTCCTTAACTTACTTTCTCCAATGCATTAATCTGAACATTCAGTTTTTCAATATATCCGCCAAACGCTATCTTATTCATTTTCTCCGCTCCAAAACCTAGTATAATTATCAAAAACGCGATCACAAGTATAGCATACAAATTATATTCTCTTTCGAATATCTCTGCAAAAGAATACCCTTTCTGCAGCGGCCCAAAAGATAATCCTACTACTAGCATTATAGGAAGTGCCACAATTCCAAATAATCGCTCCTTCTTCAAAGCTGAAACTATGGCTTCTCTATTGGCTTTCAATGTATCCAATACGGAAAGATTCGCTTCATCGTGACTAATTAACTTTTTGTGCTCTTGCTTAATAACAATATATCCGACTCCATAAAGAACTGTAGCCAATCCCATGATAGCTACAACCCCAAGATTACTATAATTAAAAGCGGCCACCGCTAAAAACAAAACAATAAAAAAAATGATCCAGTTGATTTTCTGACCTAATCTCTTTTTTAGCTCTGCGATAGTTGACGTTGATTCAAGTTGTATAGCTTGCATAATTTCTTCTTTTTTAATTGGTGATTGATTTGATCTGGCTTGCTCGAGTTTTTGCCATTCTTTATTAATATCCATGGTTCAGCTGTTTGTACTCATGAGTAATTTTTTCCTTAATTCGATGAATTTTAACGTTCACATTATTAATGGTCAATCCTATAATTTCTGCTATTTCACCATTCTTATATCCATCCAAGTGAAGTGAAATAATCATCCTATCCGTCTCAGGAAGTCTTTTGATAATGAAATATAGAATCTCATAACTTTCTGTAGTTTTTTCAATTTTTGACTGCACTTGTTGACTGTCAAATGTTGTAGTACTCAATCGATTAGCTTTTTTGTTAAAGCTTAAAGCAACATTGAGCGCGACCTTATACATAAAAGTGGTAAAAGAAGCCTCTCCTCTAAATCCTTTTAAAGCCTTCCACAACTGCAACAAAGTCTCCTGATACAAATCTTTCTTGTCCTCTTCATTGTCTGCATATAAACCAACGACTTTATGAATGATACGATCATTGGCTTGGACTAATTCTACAAATTCGTTTTCGTCTATCATTAATTATTGGAATATGCCTTATTAGTATTGAAAACAGAGTAAAAATTACAGCAGAGGGATAATATTTTTAAAAAAAGTGGCCTACCAAGCTGAAACCTAGTAAGTATCAATGGTTTAATCAATCATTTTTATAGGAAGTGTATATACAATAGACAGAATATTAAAACCATTTCGAGCATTCGGCATGACTTTTATCACACCTGCGTTAAGGTCTTTTGATAGTAATAGAACCATTGTACATCCTCTAGTCTCTATACCCAAGTCAGAATCCTCTAACCGTAATTTGATGATATAACATCTTTTAATCTTCCATTAGAGCTTAACTTAAATTAGACCATTATCATTTCAGTATCATTCTTCAAACAAGAATCTCGAAGCTTTTCTAACAAGACATCTAATCTTTTCCGTCTATTTTTCAACCAAAGAGTCAACTTCCATCGAAAGCTTGCCGCCATCAGGAGAAGGCGAAGGTATTTTGTTGTAGTTTCATTATCAATCTTATCCAGAGTAGAAGAAATAGTCGCACTATTCTTACATGCTATTATAATTATTAAGAAAAATAAAGGCAACAAATATTTCGCAGATCAGAATCTCTAATTCAATTTAAATTGGATGCCCATTTCTTCTAATGCAGTAACAAACTCAAATGAGGCATTAATTAGCTTATTATCGGATTTCACATCTATGGCTATCTTATGCTCCATATCAAGGATTTTCATCTTCAACTTATGATCACCAAGATTCTCTTCACATAAGACATCTAATTGTTCAATAAATTGTTCATTGATACGCTCTAAAGGTAATTTAATAGTGATTGATTTAGTCATCTGTTTTCCGATCGTGTCTAGCATTTTTATCTTACTCACTCTGAACATATATCTATCTCCCCAACCTTTTTTATTGACCCCTTCTAGGTAGATTATATTGCCTTTAAAAAGCAAAGATTTCCATTCTTCATATTGCTCATTGTATAATGCAAGTTCTAATTCACCTCTATAATCTTGTAGAGTAAATCTTCCATAAGCGGTACCTCTTTGTGATACACCATGTTGCGCACTTGTAACTATTCCCGCCACTTTGACAAGAAGATCTTTACTCATCTCGGCCTGCTCCAAAGTATGCTGAACGAAATACTTAAATTCTAATTGAAAATCATCCAATGGATGTCCTGAAATATAAATACCCGTAACTTCTTTTTCTTTATCGAGTTTATCAATATTAGTCCATGGTAAAACAGCAGGAATTTGCGGTTGATCAATTAAGGCTTCATCAGTCTCACCAAACAATGAAACTGCGTTTTGCTCATTCATTGTTTTGTACGCATTACCATATCTCACTATCGCTTCTAATAATGTTGGAAATTTACCAGTCGAACCGAAATACTGTTCTCTAGTGACTCCTTCAAAACTATCTAATGCTCCGCCAAGCACTAGACTTTCCATACACCTTTTATTAACCGCCTTGAAATTTAATTTATGGGCCATATCATAAAGATCTTCAAACTTTCCTTCTTCTTTTCTTGCTCTTATGATTTCATTTACGGGTCCCTCTCCTACTCCCTTTAGCGCTGACAAACCAAATCTAATTTCGTCGTTTTCATTTACATTAAATTTCATGACCGACTCATTGATATCTGGACCAAGAACCGTAATTCCCATTCTCTTACATTCTCGTAAAAAGAAATTAATCTTGGAAATATCTGTCTTATTGTGATTTAATACAGAAGCCATATATTCCGATGGATAATGCGCCTTCAGATAAGCAGTCTGAAATGCAATAAAGGCATAACATGTTGAGTGAGACTTGTTAAAAGCGTATGATGCAAAAGCCTCCCAATCCGACCAAACTTTTTTACAAATCTCCTTATCGTGTCCATTCTTTTCGCAGCCTTCCATGAACTTAGGAAACATCTCGTCAATGAGTTTTTTCTTCTTCTTACCCATTGCCTTACGAAGCATATCTGCTTCACCCTTAGTAAAGTTAGCTAGCTTTTGAGAAAGTAACATTACTTGCTCTTGATACACTGTAATACCATAAGTTTCAGCAAGGTATTCTTCCATATCATCAAGATCATATTTGATCTCCTGCTTGCCATGTTTTCTAGCTACGAAGTCCGGAATATATTGCATTGGACCTGGACGATACAAGGCATTCATGGCTATCAAATCTTCAAATGCTGTAGGCTTAAGATCCTTAAGATGCTTCTGCATACCTGGCGATTCATACTGAAATATTCCAACAGTTTCTCCGCGTTGGAAAAGCTCGTAAGTCAGTTCATCTTCTAAAGGAAATTCATCCGGTATAAGATCTACGCCTTTACTATCTTTTACGTTTTGTACAGCATCTTTTATGATGGTTAACGTTTTCAGACCCAAGAAATCCATCTTAAGCAATCCAGCATCTTCGGCCACCGAGTTGTCAAACTGTGACACCAACATATCAGAATCTTTGGCCACAGTAACCGGCACATAATTGGTAATATCATCTGGAGTAATAATAACTCCACAGGCGTGGATACCTGTATTTCTCACAGACCCTTCAAGCTTCTTAGCCATTTGGATCATCTCACCAATTTTATCATTTTTTTCTGCTAGCTCTCTAAATTTTGCAGCCTTTTCTACGTCATCACCATTAAGTTTATCTTTCAATTTTTTAGTGACACCACCTTCCGCTAACACGTCTCTAAGTGAAGCTCCTAATTGCTCAGGAAATGATTTCGTTACATCATTTACTTCATTTAATGGTACTTGCATTACACGCCCTACATCTTTAATAGAACTTTTAGCCGCCATAGTACCATAAGTAATGATTTGTGCTACTTGATTACGACCATACTTTTCGATTACATAGTCAATTACTTTCGCTCTTCCTTCATCATCAAAATCAATATCAATATCCGGAAGTGAAACCCTTTCAGGATTCAAAAAACGCTCAAATAGTAAATCGTATTTGATTGGATCTATATTAGTAATTCCCAAGCAATATGCTACGGCAGATCCAGCAGCTGATCCTCTACCTGGACCCACACTTACACCCATCTGTCTAGCAACAGTTGTAAAATCTTGAACGATCAAAAAATATCCAGGGTAACCCGAAGCGTTGATTACAGATAATTCAAAATCCAATCGCTCTGATATGATCGGCGTAATACTATCATACTTTCTCCTTGCACCTTCATAAGTGATATGTCGAAGATAAGCTTCTTGAGAATCAAAGCCTTTAGGTAGTGGAAAGGCAGGTAAAAGTACATCTCTTGCTAATGTAAGTTTTTCTATTTTACTGACAATTTCCATTGTATTATCAATAGCATAAGGGACATCAGAAAAGATATGATTCATCTCGTCCTGAGTCTTAAAATAAAAATCTGAAGAGGCGAACTTAAATCTATCTTGATCTTCGACAAACGATCCAGTATTGACACAAAGTAAAAGGTCATGAGGCTGATTATCTTCTTCTTCGACGTAATGCACATCATTTGTAGCTATTACTTTTATATTATGCTTTTTGGCAAAACCAAGTAATATTTGATTGATATCTTCTTGACTATATTTGGAGATGGCTTTATTTCCATTCTTATCTCTATAGTCCAACTTTTCCAATCCACTATGTCTTTGTAATTCGACATAATAATCCTCTCCAAAAATATTAAGCCACCATTTCAACTTCTCTTCTGCTTCTTCTAATTCACCATGCATAATGGCTTGAGGCACTTCGGCACCCAAGCAACAACTGGTAGCAATGATACCTTCGTGATACTGCTCTACTAATTCTTTATCGATCCTTGGAAATTTTCCATATTGTCCATCTATATAACCGAGAGAACAAAGCTTACAAAGGTTTTGATAGCCTTTCGCATTCTTGGCTAACATTAATTGATGGTATCGAATATCACGTTCGCCTTTAGCTTTTTCAAACTTTCTCTTATGACGATTTTCTACTAGATAAAATTCGCAACCAACAATTGGTAAAATATCTCTTTTATTAGCTTCGGCCACAAACTTATATGCACCAAACATATTACAATGATCGGTAAGTGCAACTGCAGTTTGTCCATCTGCTTTAGCCTTGTCCATCATAACTCCAATCTCAGATGCTCCATCCAAAAGTGAATATTGAGTGTGACAGTGTAAATGGGCAAATTGAGGCATAGATTCTCCTTTAAATTTCAGATTACGGTAGTAGACAAATATAGGAAATAGAACTGATGGTTGGATATATAACAAGGTAGATTAGAAATATCAACTAGTTGCTATTTTCCGTTTCTTACCTTCCCAATCTTTGCGAATAATGTCTATTGGAAACTTCTAATTAGAAATAGGTGTAATACACTTAGAATTACTTAATCATAAAAAAGAAAGACACATGTCAAACTTAATGCACTCAGTGCAACAACATCTATCGGATGATGTAATTATGCAATTATCAAGACAAGTGGGAGCTCAAGACCCTAATCAAGTAAAGCGCGCAGCGTTCAATTGTGCTGAGCTTCTTCTGAATGCAATGGCTAGAAATGCAAACAATCAAGATCGTGGATCTGGATTATATGGTGCTATTGAAAAAGACCATGATGGAGGTATCCTTGGTAACCTAATGGGTATTCTCACAGGCCAACAACAAGTTGAGAATAAGAAAACTCTAAATGGCGAAGGAATCGTTGGGCACTTATTAGGTAAACAACAACTAGAAGCCGCACAAGTGATCTCGCAAGCAAGTGGTCTTAACTTCTTCAAATCAGGTGTTCTGATGCAACTTATTGCTCCTATCGTTATGGGAACAGTAGGTCAAACTAAAAAATCCAGTGGGTTTGATCTTGGAGGATTAGCCAAAGTACTTATAGGCGGTGCTCAACAGCAGCAGTCTCAAAGTGGAGGTGGATTGGGAAGTGTATTTGGAAAATTACTTGATAGAGATGGAGATGGCAGTATGATGGACGATCTGCTCAATATAGGAATGAATATGATGAAGAAATAAACTTCACCATTCCCAAAAATATAAGGTGCTAACTAAGTTGGCGCCTTTTTTTATGCTCCGGTAACTACTAATAAAGACTTTCTCATTTTATTCACGCTCATCGGACCACAAAATCTTAGAATATTTTTTTTACATGTAAGTCTCTAATATTGCATAGCAAAAGCGGTTATAAAAAGGCTTCTTTAATGCGTAATTCTAAACTCTTACTATATCCTTTGAAAGCTTGAAAATGGGTATTTAGATTATTATACTTTTTGAAAAAGGGCTCTCTTAGGCGAAATATTGAATTCTTTACTGTTTTCTTCGAAAGCCGGAAAATTCACATTTCGTTTGGATCAAGAGTAATTTCTAGTGGGATTAGGTATTAATAAGTAATCGATTTATAATATGTTTTCATCTTGCTCCATAATAAAACTTCATCATCCCTATAATCCCTTCAAAGGGATACAATTGATACAGGGCTCGAGCAAATTTTAACTTAATTGATATCTATAAAGA
>CALBEE010000093.1 GCA_937927575.1 uncultured Saprospiraceae bacterium
TTGGTATTCATACATCTAATGCCTTAAAAATCGGCCAGCGAATCGTCAAATCAATGAAAATAGCAGCGTAAATTTATCTGCACAATACTAGTTTCATTTTGAAGCACTAGATTCCTATGCCCTTACTTCTGAATATCCCTAAAAAAAACTGGCCACTACGATTTGCCTATTGATTTTTCTTGTAATGCCTTTTCTAATGCTGCTGATGCTGTCACAGCCTTTTCATAATTTGGATTGATATTCATACTGTTTTGATAATCTGCGAGGGCATTTTGAAGATTGCCTTGCAACTCATGCACAACACCACGATAATAATATCCTAGATAATTTCCCGGATCATTCTGTGTGATGATATTAAATTGTTCATATGCTTTTTCTAAAGAATCTTGCTCGATATAAAGAATGCCAGAATTAAGATTGGCTTGCATATAACTACGATCTAAGACATGTATTTTTCTATATATTTTTTGTGCTTCAGTTACTTCATTATGATTTTGTAGATAGAAAGCATAAGAGTGTAGCGCTGAAATATTTTCTGGCTGGGCAGTCACCGCATTTTTATAAAATGTTTTAGCCATGGGATCATTTTCTTTCATTGCATTTTCTCCGAGCATTAACCAAGCATCAATTAACTCTGGGTCATTTTCTACAGCAGTGAGGAAAGCATTTTTGGCTTCTTTTTTATTTTTTCCTTGCTCATTCAGTACCATGCCTAACATAAAGAAAGCTTCGGCATTTAAAGGCTCATGCTTCAGTAATTTATTCAGGGTAGATACGGCGTAGTCGTACTGTTGTAAGATCAATTGTGTTTCAGCTAGTTTCAGTTGAGTCGCTGCTCTCTTAGGATACATAGTTCCCACTCTCATCATGGTCATCAGCGATAATTTGGATTGTCTATTATCCATATACGCATCACTTAAAAGATGTTGATAGATGGGATTTAAAGAATCTAATTGTACTGCTTTTTCGGCGTCTTTTACAGCATATTCAATCCCATTATTATCCATATACGCTTGTGCACGCTGATAATATAATGTGGCATCCATCGGCGATTTATCGATTTCTGCAGTAAGCAAATCAATAACTTCTATTCCTGTGGTATTTATGGCCGTGCTGGTTTCTTTCTTCTTGTCTTCTTTACATTGCATTAAGAAGGCACTAAATATGATTAGAAGAAATAAAGTCTGGATTCGATTCATAGTGTAAGTCATGATGGTATAACGATCACAAAAGTAATAATCCTACTTATTCTATTAAATATCTATCAAAATAGAACATATTGTCTATTTAGATACCTAGAAAGTAGATATCGTAGGAACGTTAATGCTTTTGATAAAGCTTAACTACACATTGATAAAGAGTGAAGAAAAAGGGGAAGGAGTAAGCAATTTTCCGCTGCTTACCCCCATATGCTTATAAGTATAGGCACCAAATACAAATTCTCAACAATTTGCACACGATTTAGGCAAAACCTATAAGCACTGTAATTAAGTACTAAAAATTCAAAAAGTGTAAAGGTTTACCGAAGAAAATTTGTTAATTCTTGACAATCGAAGCTAATAACCATCAAAATATAAGGTTTAGCTAAATAATTGAGAATATATTAAGGTGCATTTAATCATTGATACCAAGTCTATCTAAGGATTTGACTGTATGGTATTGTAATGCTGCCTTGATACAATTTTTGAGAGGCTTTTCCGGTACTTTATCATCAAAGGAGAATAAAATCGCTCTATTATTTTCATATTTAAAAAGGTCGCCATATACCGCTCTAAAAGTCTCGACTAATTTGCTAGTACACTTAAAATAGATCGCATATTGTTCAGGTTTTTTGGGTTTCCAATCTATTCTTATGGTACTTCCCTTTTTGGCGATATAGCTGGGTTCTCGCCACTTTAAAGTTTCTTCTAAGGTATTTAGACCTTCGACTTCATCGGCACTGTCCAATATCAATTGGCGTAAGAATAGAAGTTTGTCGCTAACATGCTTGGGATAAGCATTTATTACCGATAAGGCATCTTTCGTTTGCATTACCTCAAGAGTAGACATATGTATTGCTTTGGTTGTAGAATTTCTTTGATACTAAAGATAAAAATTACTGACGAATGTCTAGCCGAAAGAGGCTATATAGATAAGAAGGTAAAACGCAACATTTAACTCTAATGACATAGCGTAATTTTCATGGATATAACCGTTATTTGCTTATTAGTCTTTCAACCACATCACTAGAGATACAACATGCCCAAAGAAGCGCAAGAATATATAGAAGTAACCGGAGCCAAAGAGAATAATCTTAAAGGAATCAGTGTCAAAATACCGCGTAATAAGTTAGTAGTGATTACAGGTATCAGTGGCAGTGGAAAGTCTTCTTTGGCATTTGATACGATCTATGCAGAAGGACAACGTCGTTATATGGAGACTTTTTCTTCTTATGCTCGACAGTTTATGGGGAAACTCGATAGACCAGAAGTGGAGAAAATAGATGGATTGAGTCCTGTGATATCCATAGAGCAGAAAACTACGGCTTGGAATCCTAGATCTACGGTGGGTACTACCACAGAGATTTATGATTTTTTAAGACTTTTATACGCTAGGGTAGGAGAGGCGTATTCTCACGTCTCAGGTAAAAAGATGATCAAGTATACGGAACAGCAGATCATCCAGCACATCCTCGAAAATTTTAAAGGAAAGAAGATAGCGATATTGGCTCCTTTAGTGAGAGCAAGAAAAGGCCATTATAGAGAACTGTTTGATAGCACGCGAAAAAAAGGATATACTAAAGTTAGAGTCAATGGTGAGATTATAGACTTGGAACCTGGACTCAAATTAGATCGATACAAGACCCATGATATTGAGTTAGTAGTAGATCGAATTCGTGTGGATGAAGATCGCAGGGATCGACTAACGTCTTCTTTGCAAATAGCATTAAAACTTGGCGGTGATTTTATAATGATTAATGATGTGGATGCTAATGAAATCATTCCATATAGTAAACAGCTCATGGATCCAGAATCTGGAGTGTCTTATGAAGAGCCATCTCCAAATTCGTTTTCATTCAATTCGCCTTACGGAACTTGTCCGACTTGTAAAGGTTTAGGATTAGTGAATGAGGTAGATATGGAAAAAGTAATTCCTGATCATAGTAAATCAATCAATGAAGCGGGAATTGTTCCTTTTGGTGAAGTAAGGGACAATATGACTTTCAAGCAACTGAGAAAAATAGCAAAGAAATATAAATTCACTTTCTCGACTCCCATTAAAGATATTCCAAAAAAGGCTTTAGACGTTGTGATGAATGGCGGTGATGATACATTTATTGTCAAATCTCATTCTTCACATGACTTGACATATAATCTTGCAGAGACTGGATTACTAAGTATGTTATCTCGTTGGTATAAAGAAAGTACTAGTGAAAAGATAAGAGGGTGGGCAGAAGATTTCATGACGATCAATACTTGTTCGAGTTGTGAAGGATATCGATTACGAAAGGAATCACTTCACTTCAAACTAGGTGGAAAGCATATCGGAATCTTAGCACATATGTATTTGGATGAATTAGCCGCGTGGATAGAAGAACTGCCTAAGCATCTCAATAAAAAACAAAATGCCATTGCCGAAGAAGTTTTAAAAGAGATCAGAGAAAGAGTAGGATTTTTGCTTGAAGTAGGATTGGATTATATGACCATTGATCGACCTACTAGAACTTTATCTGGAGGAGAATCGCAACGTACTAGATTGGCCACACAAATAGGATCGCAACTGACAGGAATCACGTATATCATGGATGAGCCTAGTATTGGACTTCATGAGAGAGATAACCATAGATTAATTAATGCGCTCAAAAATTTATCAGAAATAGGAAATACTGTAATTGTAGTAGAGCATGACAAAGATATCATGTTGGCTTCTGATTACTTGATAGATATTGGTCCAGGAGCTGGAGAGTATGGAGGAGAAATAGTAGAAGAAGGAACACCCAAACAAATACTCAAAAAGAAAAGTACTACCGCGGCATACCTTAGTGGCAAGATGAAAATCGAAGTGCCTAAGAAACGTAGAAAAGGAAATGGAAAATATTTAGAACTGAAAGGTGCCACTGGAAATAATTTGCAGAATGTTTCGATTAAAATTCCATTAGGCGCACTTACATTAGTGACGGGTGTATCTGGATCAGGTAAATCAAGTTTGATCAATGAAACCCTTTATCCAATTTTGAGAACACATTTTTATAGAAGTCTGGCTAAGCCTCTTCCTTACAAAAGTCTTAAGGGATTAGAGCATTTGGATAAAGTAATAGAAATAGATCAATCTGCAATTGGTCGAACGCCACGATCAAATCCAGCGACATATACCGGTGTGTTTACAGATATCAGAAAACTATTTACTAATCATCCTGAAGCTAAGATACGTGGGTACAAACCAGGAAGATTTTCTTTTAACGTAAAAGGAGGTAGATGCGAAACTTGTGGAGGTGCTGGTAAAAGAGTGATAGAAATGAATTTTCTACCTGACGTATTGGTCGATTGTGAAGAATGTCAAGGACGAAGATATAATCGAGAAACTTTAGAAATATTATTTAAGGGGAAATCAATTTCGGATGTACTAGAAATGTCTGTAACTGAAGCCGTAAAATTCTTTGAAAATATTCCTAGTATCTATCGTAAAATCAAAACGTTAGAAAGTGTTGGTCTAGGTTATATCACACTAGGACAACAGGCCACAACACTCTCTGGAGGAGAAGCACAAAGGGTTAAGCTGTCACAAGAGTTATCTAAAAAAGATACTGGGAATACCTTTTATATTTTGGACGAACCTACTACAGGATTGCATTTTCAAGATGTACAACACTTGATTAATGTACTTAATAAATTAGTAGATAAAGGTAATACTGTAGTTATCATCGAACACCATATGGATGTTATCAAAGTGGCTGATCATATTATAGATGTAGGGCCTGAAGGTGGAAAGGGTGGAGGAAATATTGTGTTTGCTGGTACGCCAGAGAAGTTAGCTAAAAATAAAGAGAGTCATACGGCTAAATATTTGGCCAAGGAGTTGAAATAGTTAGAAAAATTATATTTATTATTTAATCAAATATTTTTTTATTATGAAATGCGGATTTTATTTAATGTTACTTGTATCTCTAGTTTTCACTTCTTGTGGAAAAGATGATGATGGAGGACAAGATGGATTGCTAACTGGAAAAATAAGAGGAGTAGATTTTACTTATGGGTCTGGGAGATTTGTTGATTTTGGAGATCAGTTTGATGAATTTTCTATACGGATAGACAATGCTGGTCCTGAGGTGACTGACTCTTGCGCTACGAATAGTGATGATGTTTATATCAGATTAGATGTGAAAAAAGAGACTGGTAGGAAAGATCTCTTTTGGGATTTATCAACAGGAGAAGGGATTACCGTTGTTTTTCATCATCCTGATTTTTTTCAAAATTTGATTATTGATGATGGGGGCTGGTATGATATTAAGTCATTCGATTCTGATGAATTAGAAATTGAATTTGATATTAATAGTAGTGCTGATAATAATTTAAAAGGTAAGTGTACTGTATATAGATGTAATTAATATTTAGAATCTATTCTAATAAAGAAGCGATCTAGCGGTGAAGTTAGGTCGCTTCTTTTTTGAGCTAGATAAGTTGGTGTGATATTCACCCTAAAGGATGACAAGGCAGATGCGATCGACTCATAATTTTGAGCACATTAAGCTTAAAATAGCCCCTTATGAGAAAATGTTATCTACTTTGTCTAATTAGTTTGCTAGTAAATATTATTAACGCTCAAGTTCAAAATGATAATTGTATTGATGCTTTGGATTTGGGTGTAATAGCACTAAATGAGAGCAGAATTGTGGCTTATGATCTAACCTACGCTACAGATAGTTGAGAAAGCATTGATGCGATAAGGCAGTACGCAGATGACTTTTCTTTGTCGGCATTGAGTAACTTAGAGTATATCAATAAGGATATATGGTATAAATTTAATTCTGGAGATAATACAGTATTTCTACCTAATACATCATTAGAATTGTTTTCGGAATGTGGATCAAACTTGACCAATACTGCCGATCAATATGGTCAATATAATCTAATTTCGAATACAGATTATTTATTAAGATTAGTACCGTTCAATTTGGACATTCAAGATGGTGGAGTTTTTCAATTTCCTTTGATAGGCGCAACATCTATTAGTATGCGAAGCCGCGCTAATAATAATAATTGTAGTACTGCCGAACCTATTACTTTAGCGCCTGTAGGTAGTAGCTTAACTATAGAGGGTATCGGATCTCAGGTTTTAGATCCGTCACCTACACCAAGCGAATGTAATGATCGTGGATTATTTTATACTTTCACACCGATAGCTAATGGTCAGATTCGTGTTGATGGAAGTGGTTATTCTGAATTGTACAAAGGAAGCTGTGCTGTAAAAGTGAGTATAGGATGTGATCAGCGTTATTATGATATTGAAGTGGGTTCACAATACTTTATTAGACTCTCTCAATATGGTAATCATAATATTACTTTATTAAACGATATACAACCTAATGATGCTTGCAATGGTGCCGTCCCAATTACTATAGGAGAGACTTATGTGTATGATAGTAATATTTACAACGATGAAGGCGAATATATTTTTAATAACGAGCCCAAACAGAGTGCTTACTACACTTTGGTTGCTCCACCATCAGGAAATATTTCTATAAATTTATTGGGATTCAGTGCTCTAAGAACGATTCACAGCGGTGCATGTTCTTCGCCTCAATTATTTAAATATTATCCCCCTACTCCGATTAATTTTGATACTGATAATAGCATATTAAATCTTACACCAGGCGAAACTTATACTCTTGGATTTAGCCTTCTGAATAGAGAATCTGTAAATATTATTGTGAGTGAATTGGATGCTTCGCCTTCTAATAATACTTGTAGTAACCCTATTCCTATAACTATTGATGGAAATGTGATTGATGGCGATTTTGAGCTTGCATTGCCTTCATTAATTGTAGATGGGTCCTGTCCGCAAAATAAAGATTTATGGTATTCTTTTTCTGTGACAGGTAGTACGAGTATTAATATTATAGCAGATCATGTTGCCATGCAGATATTCGAAGTGGATGCCTCGGCGACATGCGAAGATTATCCAGTAGTCACTAGTTGTTTTACTGATGACCGAGATGAAATTATATTGCCTAATCCAGGTGATTACCTTCTCAAAATTACCAAACAAGATCGCGCAGTACCTAGAGATGATTTTTCAGTAGAAATTAATTCTTTACCTGTCAATACTGAAGTAGCAAATTTTGATCATTGTATAGATGCTTTAATTATTGAGCTTCCTTATTCGGAGAATCTTTTTGATGAGCTAAATCTATCATCACCTTCAGACCCCAATATTCTATATACGTGTAATGAATCCTTTACCCATTTGAAGGATATTTGGCTTAATTTTACAGCTCCTGTTAGTGGATCAGTACGTATATTTGGGGAGTATCAAATGTTTAGTGGAGTAGATTGTAATTCGCTTGTTGAGGTTGCATGTGGCGCAGGAGATACGCCATCAAATCTTGTTCCAGAAGAGCGTTATTTTTTAAGAATTATTGAAAACGGAAGTAATAGCAGATTGGTTTCTATCACGGAGAATACTCTAATTCCTCCGAACAATGTTTGTACTAATTTTACTAAACTCAATAATTTAGAATCACCTCAAGATATAGATTTAAATAATGCTGGAGCTTTTGCGGATCCTTCGGTGATGGAAGTGAGTTGTATAGGTGAAGATCGAGCGGATCTTTGGTATTACTTTGAGACTTTTGCGCAAAATGAATTTCTTAGTATTACGCCTATAGGAGATGAAATTACGATATCTCTTTATGTAGGAGATTGCAGTAATTTGACAGAAGTTCATTGTCTGGATTTAGAAAAAGGTATAGAAAATCTCATTGACTTATCAGCCAATGAAAAATGGTACATGCGTATTGTACGAACGGATGATGGTTTAATGTATGGTAATGCAACCATAAAATTAACTGAAGGATATTCTTTAGATGATGAGTGTAGTACAGCTACTTCTATGACATTGACAGAGGAGATGCAAGCATTGAATTTGAATGATGAAAGTATTTCGATTTCGAATCAGCCCTATCGCACGGGATTTGCTTTTCCAGATATATGGAAATCATTTACAACTGGTTCTACAGGAAATGTATCTATTAACGATGTGCCTGATGAAACCTTTCTATCAGATCTTTACGTAGAAATTTGGGAAGATTGTAATTCATCTTACGTATCAGCTGGCGAGACAGAATTTGGAAATAGAGGTGGAATATTTTTAGAGTTGGAACCCAATACTGATTATGTTGCCAGATTTTATTCTGAAGAAACATTGGACAATTGGGAAATGGCATTAGTTCCTGATGCACTTACCAATGTAGATTGTACAACTGCAATCAATGCAGTAGTCAATACGCAGGATGATTGTACCAATAGAATACAAGGCCACACTTATGGAGTACAAAGTGTTGTATATGAAATTGTGGTTCCAGCTACTGGCGCATTGAAAATCGAAGATCTCAAATTTGGGGATGTGTGCTTAAATGGATGCGGTTCATTTGATTTGAGAATTCAAAATGAACAAGAATTTTTCGGATTGCTTCCAGGATCTTCAGTATTTGTAAGGATCTCGAATATCGGGTTTTACGATTTTTGTGTTAGTGAATTGGCCGGAAGTGATATTACGAATCAATCTTGTAGTTCTAGTGAAAATCTATCTATAAATGAAACGTGCTCGATGCAAAATATTGATGTAATAAATGTTTTACAAGGACGATTTTATAATTTTATAGCTTCTGCAGAAAGTGTAAAAATTAGAAGTAACATCACGAGTAATATAAATACGAGAAGAGTAGAATGTAATATTTATGATGCCTGTCTTGGCAATAGAATTTATAGTAGTAATACACTTGATCTAGACGTAAGAATCAATAATCTGACGATTGGTAATCAATACGAAATAGAACTAAAATATGATATAGCATCAAACCTTCATTCTATGTGCAATCAATATGATTATCTTTCGGTACTATATAATGAATGCATATCAGAACAAGAGTCTTTGGCTGGTTTTCAAATCGATTTCTGTATCGAATCTGTTCCACCACCTGCCTTAAATAATGAATGTATTAATGCTATCAATTTGGATATTTCTGATCCCAATTGTAATAATGCGGTAAGTGGTGATACGCAATTCGCTAGTAATACACAGGCCGATTGTGGGGCATTCTCTAGGGAGTTATTTTACACGATAATACCTGCAGAAGATATGAACATGAGCCTAAGAATAGAGAATGCTAACACACTCATGCAGATATCAATATATGAAGATGATTGTAACGGAAGATTGCTAGCCTGCACTGAAAATGATTTGGTTGTCAATGTATTTGGAGGAGAAACATACTTAATTGCGGTAGCACCTTTTGCTAACGATGAAGACACAAGCTTTGATCTTTGCGCTACAAAGATTATCAATTTGGGAGGACCTAAGGATAATATTGGATTTGGAATCACTGATCCTGCACAGTCGCTACATATCGAGGGAGCAGTAATAGTAGGCTCTTCTTCTTTGGAGTTTCCTGGAAGTATTAGATATAATGGAAATGACTTTCAAGGTTATACGAATACAGGATGGAAGTCACTCACCGTACCTCCCCAGATGATCAATCAAGACCAAGAAGAGGGGTTCTTAAATAATAGTATTGAAAACGCAAATGAGACAGAGGATAATACTACTTCGAATTTTGAAGATGGATTGGGAAGTCATATTGCAGATCAAGATTTGGATATGCAAAGTTTCGTCATTAATAATCTTTTAGAGCCAACTGAAGATCATCAAGCCGTCAATAAGGGATACGTTGATTCTACCATAGATGCCATAGTTCCTGCAGAGGGCTTAGGAACAGTGGAAAATTTCAATTTAGAAAAAGGCCAAGATGATAATAATGGAGTACAATATAATTTGATATTAGAATCTGGGATCGGTACATTTAATTTGGGACTTAATGACTTATATAATGGATGGCAATATGATAATGGTTCTAGTCAAAGTCCATACCTGTGGAATAATGGACTAAATGTAGGTATAGGTTTAGAAGAACCTTCTGCTGAGTTACATATTAATGCTACGACTAGATTTGGATCAGGAATTAATGTAACAGATATAACTACTGAAGGATCTGATTTGTTAATTGATCTATATAATCTTGATCAAAATCAATCGTCACCTCATTTTAAGATTGGAAATTTTTTAAGTCTTGGTTCTTCTGCATCGTTTGACTTTGATGTAGTCGGCCAGAGATTAGGAATAGGAAAACAGACACCTACAGCTACTTTACATATAGATAAGAATTCTATAAGTAATTATACCACTATAGAAAAAAGCGGAGTAGTACAACTAGTGATCGATGACGATGCTCAACTAGGATTAGGTACTGACGATCCAGAAGAAATCATAGATGCTAGAGGGACGATACAATCTAAAATGAATTCTGGTTCTGGCATTCCCCAGCTCAATTTAGTAGAATCAAATACGGGTGCAGCAAGAATGTATTTTGATAATACTGTAAACGATCCTATAGCTTTATTGGGTCAGCCCAATAGTAATCCAGATGATGCTAAGTTTACCATTTTTGTAGAAGGTAATGTAGTAAGCGTTACAGGTGAGCAAAGAGTAGGTATCAATAATACTAGTCCAGATCATCCATTAGAAGTAGGCACTAATAGTGGCAATGGAAATGGCGCGCATCTTACTGCAGGAGGTACATGGACGAATATGTCTAGCCGTACGCTTAAAGAAAATTTTCAAAGGGTTAATTCTAGAGAAATTCTTACCAAATTATCAGCGCTAAATATTCTTAAGTGGGATTACAAACAATCAGACGAAGGAACACACCTTGGTCCTATCGCTGAAGAATTTTATGAAGCGTTTGGATTAGGTAATAATGAAAAATCAATATCAACAGTGGACGCTGATGGGGTGGCCTTAGCCGCGATTAAAGCTTTGCACGAAGAAAATGTTCAGTTAAGAAAGGAAATGGAAGAACTTAAAAGAATTGTATCCATGTTGATTGATAAAAAGTAACTTGCCATATTTATTTATGATAGGAACAAATCCTTTTGTAGATTACAGATCCCAATTCAAAACCAAATATTTTCCATTGAATATTAAGAAGAAAACTGATGTTATAGTTAGAGCCATGAAGTGGACAACTATGTCAATGGTTCTTTGTATTGTGTTAATGCACTCAAGTGATGTATCTGGTCAGGTAGAGATAAACGATTTTGAGATAAATCATATTGAATATCAACAGAAGTATAGACAAGCCATAATAGATGGTGACAAAAAGAGGCAGGCAGAACTATTAGAAATTATTGTCAAAGATTATAATGCGCAGAGTAAATGGGATTCTGTGTATAGGTATAATAATCTTATAGCCGAAGTGCAGTTGGAATTAGGCAATAAGGAAAGATACCTTAACGCTTATATGGTTAATATTTCGATTAATGAGATATTGGAAAATAGCAATAGTAATCATAAAGAAAAGATAGAAGAGATAGCCAAATATATGGATGATCTTGATCTTAGTAATTTTCGAAGAGGTGAGATTGCTGTAATGGTGGGTAAATACATTTTTTATAATGTAGATCGAGATTCGGCAATAGTAGTTATGGATAAGGCTATCGCTTTTGCGGAGATGCCAGAGGTAGACAAAGCATACGCTTTAGGTATGCGTACCCAAAAAGCAGCTTTTCTAAATGGTATGAATAGAAACGAAGAAGCGATCAACGAATTAATTTACGTAGCCAATAACGAAAATTTTACATTCGAACCTGCCTTAAAGAGATGGTATGTGTTAGACCAGTTGGGAGAATTGTTTTTAGATATAGAAGATTATCGAAAGGCTGAAGAATATTTTACAAAAGCAATAAGACTAGCAGAAGAGAATAATTATGTAAGTAGTGAAGCGGATAGTAAGTTGATATTTGGTGGAGCTAAGATAAAGGAAGGTAAAGTAGATGAGGGACAATTAATGATTAATCAAAGCTTGGAAGTTTTTCGCTCAAAAAATAAATATAGAAATATTGTGAGTGTCTTTACCACATTGGGAGAAAGCTATTTGAAAAAGAATAATTTAAATAAAGTAAAATCATCTATTGATTCTGCTGAAATATATTTAGACTATGTCCAAGAATCTTCAATAGCCACTAATAGGACTGCAATAATGATTAATCTTAATTTATTAAAGGCGGAATACTATTTACGAAGTGAAAAATATGAGATGATAGAACCCTTGCTATTAGAGTTTTTTGACGATAAAGTGGAAAAAGATTACCCGAGCTTTACACTTAGATCAAACTACTTGTATTATGAAATGAATAAAGCCAAAGGTAATACAAGTGCATCATTGGATTACTATGAGAGATATATCGCACAACGTGATGCATTAGCTGATAAGAATAATTCTGTTCGTGTGCAGCTCATAGAGTCTCAATTTAATCGACAGGAGCAAGATAAACAAATTGCAGTATTAGATGCTGTAACAAAAGAACAACAAAAATCTTTATCTACTCGTAATACCGCTTTAGTTATTGGTGGTTTTATGTTAGCTTTTCTTGCTGGTTTATTAATAGGACTATATCGTTTATTTAAGAAAAATAAAGAGTATCAATCTAAACTGGAAGTACAAAATATGACTATTCAAAATGCTTTGGCAGAGAATAAAATTCTTATCAAAGAGATACATCATAGAGTGAAAAACAACTTGCAAGTAATTTCTTCATTATTGAGTTTGCAGGAGAGAAAAGTCACTGATGAGAATACGAAAGAAGCATTAAAATCTAGTAAGACTAGGGTAGAAACTATGTCGATTTTACATCAAAGCTTGTATCAGGGCGATGAAGTACGTGGTATAGGAGTTAAGAAATATTTTACAGATTTGATTAGTAATTTGATAGATACATATACGGTCAATGATAATATACAAACGAGAATTGATATAGATGAACTGAGAATAGATGTGGATAGTATGATACCTATAGGACTGGTGGCTAATGAACTTATATGTAATGCACTCAAACACGGATTAGGTGATCGCGAGAATGGTTATATAGCCGTATCGCTCAAAGAAGTAGATGATAAAGTAATTTTATCAGTAGCTGATAGTGGAGCAAAATTATCACAAAATGCGCTAAAGGTTAGAGAAGGATCTTTAGGAGTAAAATTGATCAATGCTTTTACCAATAGATTGGATGGTAAATTAGAAGTGCAAACTGGTAGTGAAACAAAAATTTCCCTTTTGATTGATAAAGAAAATATAAACTTTATAGATGAGTAAGCTTAAAGTACTTATAGTCGAGGATGATGCAATGATTGCAGAGGACCTACAAGACATCTTAATCGATGCAGGATATGATGTAGTAGGCATAGCACATAATGCCACTAAGGCTTTAAATATATTGGAGATACGCAAGGTTGATTTTGCTTTTCTGGATGTTACACTTAGCGATCAAAGTACAGGTATCGACGTCGCTCATCACATCAATGATAAATATAAATTTCCTTTTGTTTTTTTGACATCCTATAGTGATTCACAAACTGTAAGTAATGTAGTAAGTACTAATCCAGGTGGATATCTTGTTAAGCCATTCAAAGAAAAAGATATTGTTCCTGCTCTAGTAGTGGCCTGCTCAAATGCTCAGCAAAAAAACGTGGATAACTTTCCAAGTATTGAGGTCATAAATTCAAAATTGTCAATAGCACTTAGTAAACAAGAACATAAAGTGCTTTATTTGATTTGGCTAGGTAAAAAAAATAATGATATCGCGGAGGATCTCTATTTGTCCGTAAATACTATCAAAACACACATCCGCAGAATATTTACAAAAATGAATGTCAGTTCTAGAGTAGCCGCAATTAATGAAGCATTTAAGAAATAAAACTATTTTTTACGGCTACTTACAAGATTAGTGAATTGCGGTAATAGCCTCTACTATCTTACGATCATTACTTAGTCTGGCTACTTTATTTTGTCCACCTAATTTACCCAACGACTTTTGATAGCGTGTAAATGTACCAGGTTGCAATTTTTTTATTTGTAAAGGTCTAATCACTTTTCCTTCTACTAATTCTTTATAATGGAAATTTACCTTTTGCATTTCTAGGTCTAATGTGCTGCCGAACTCTTTGAGATCTATATTTGGTTGTACTTCTATGTGCCATTCATGAAAGGGTAGTCCACCGTCAAGTGGATTAATCATTGGAGCGACTGTAAATTCATCAATTGGTAAATTGTGTTTCCGTAAAGCGGATGAAAAAGCTTTTTCTACTTCTTGACCGATGACGTGCTCTCCAAAAGCTGAAATAAAATGCTTGGTTCTTCCTTTAACTAAAAGTCGGTAAGGATCTACTGATGTAAACTCTATTATGTCACCGATCATAGAACAAAATAATCCTGCATTATTACTGAGCATGATTGCATAGAGAATACCTACTTCCACATCGGCTAGCGGTATTCTATTATTATTCGCTTCACTTAATTTGTCTACTGGTACGAATTCGAAAAATACTCCTGCATTGGTATTGAGTAATAAGGAAGCTTCTTCAGAATGTGTTTGGTAGGCTATAAATCCTTCGGTAGCTGGATAGGTTTCTAGAGATAATAAGGATTTACCAATTAGCTTTTCCATTTTTTGACGGTAAGGCTCATAGTTCATACCACCATAAATAAATAGTCGAAGATTTTGGAAAATATTCATTACAGATTCTTTTCCAGTAAATTCGATAAGTTGCTCCATGAACATGGTTACCCAAGGAGGAATACCACTGATCATTCTTAGATCTTTATGATGTACTTCTTTGATGATAGCCATTACTTTTTCTTCCCAGTCCGAGATGATATTGGTGTCATACGTAGGTACTTGATTACGACGCATCCATTGTGGTACTTGATGGTTTACTATACCAGATAGTCTACCAATAGGTATTCCTCCTTTAGTTAAATCTAGTTTAGGTGAGCCAGAAAGAAATAATAATTTTCCATCAAAAAGATCCACAACATTATGTCTATAGGCAAAAGACATGGTCGCATTTCTCGCCGTTCCAAAATGATAAGGTATACTTTGTTTGCTTAAAGGAATATATTTGATGCCACTGGTGGTGCCAGCTGTGCCGACAATGTATGAAGGTTTTCCAGGCCACAATATATTTTTTTCTCCCTGTAGCACTCTATCCATGTATCCTTTGATCTTTTCGTAATTAAGTACTGGAATCTCTTTGCGAAACTGTTCGTAAGATTTTATGTCGGATAGTCCATAGGCTTTACCAAAAACTGTTTTAGAAGCCGTAAGTGTATTCGATGCCCTTATACGTTCTTGGTGAGCAATAGCATTTTTCTGATCTTTTTCGATCTTCTTATTTATATGCTTTGCGATAGGTGATATGATGGTAGACTTAATTCCCATTACTACTTGATATAAATTTCTATAGCATCAGCGATTTTTCTATCATTACTAAGACGAGGCACTTTATTCTGTCCACCTAATTTTCCTAATGATTTCATGTAATTTCTAAAGCTATCTTTTTTCATTTCTCTTAATACCAAAGGACGTAGCACCTTACCTTCAATTAAATCTTGGTAGTAAATATTTTTTTGACTTAGCTGATTATCCAATTCTGTACAGAAAGCTTCGATATCTTTTGGCGCTTTGTCAAATTCAACAAACCATTCATGATATGGAGTGGAACTATCTTTAGGATTGACTTGTGGCGATACGGTATATTCAATCACATGTACATTATGCTTGGCGCAAGTGGCTAACATGCTATCCTCTATTTCTTTTCCGATCACATGCTCACCAAAAGCTGAAATAAAATGCTTAATTCGACCGCTTACTATGATTCTATAGGGATCTAATGAAACGAATTGTATACTATCACCAATTATATATCCCCAAAGTCCAGCATTATTATTAATGATGATGGCATAGTCTTTATATAGTTCGACATCCTTAAGGCCAAGTCGCGTAGGATGCTCATTTTTTATTTCATCGACTGGAACGAATTCAAAGAAAATTCCGGATCGAGTATTCAACAATAGCCCTTCACTTTTCAGTCTGTCTTGAAAAGCAATAAATCCTTCTGAAGCTGGATAGGTCTCAAGACTAGGTAGGTTTTTACCAATCAATTTTTCTATAGTATCTCTATAGGGTTCATAATTGACACCTCCGTAAACGAAAATTTTTAGATTAGGAAAAATTTCCATGATTGTATCCTTACCAGTCACTTCGATAAGCTTCTCAAAATACATTTGTACCCAAGGCGGAATTCCACCTATCAGCCTCATATCCTCGTCTTTCGTTTCTTGTATGATGGCATCTAATTTTTCTTCCCATTCTTCGATACAATTCGCTTCGTAACTAGGCAGTTTATTGGCGGCTATCCAAGCAGGAATTTCATGATTTACGATCCCTGATAATCTACCAGTGGAAATATTCGCTTTAGTTTCCATTTCAGGAGAGCCCGAAAGGAATATAACTCTGCCATCTAATACATCTTCCATACCCGATTGGCTCGCAACATTGAGAAATGCTGAAGTAGCAGTACGCATATGATTAGGAATACTATCCTTCGTAATAGGTATATACTTTACACCTGATGTAGTGCCGCTTGTTTTTGCAAGATATTTTGGCTTTCCTGGCCATAGGACATCTTTACCACCAGCAAGTATTTGATCTATATATGGTTTTAGTTCTTCATAATCTCGCAAGGGAATAAGGCTAGCAAAAGACTGATGATCTTTAATAGCATCGAAGTTGTGGTCAATGCCAAAAGTAGTATTGCGTGCCTTTTTGACGAGACGCTTCATGATCTTTTCTTGATCCTTTATAGCATTTGCACTCCATTTAGCAGTATCTCTAGCTATCCAATTGCAATATGGTTTCGATATGGTTGATTTATAACCCATTATACAAATATCTTAAATAAGACTAAAGTCAAAAAGAACTAAAGCTTCAATTCGCATATTATCCTTTTGAATGAGTGGGATTGGACTAAAA
>CALBEE010000094.1 GCA_937927575.1 uncultured Saprospiraceae bacterium
TTGAGATTGAGCTAAATATCATTGGTCTTTTTTTTACTTACTAGTTAAAACTTATTTGACTCTGACACCAAAAAAACAGACTAGCGTGACCATTTGAGAAAAGAAATGTAAATCATTATCTGGATTAAATTAATCCATCCAAAAGCGATATGAAACTGCTGAGGCAAAAATTGAAACCAAACATTAAATAGAGCTAAAAGACAGCCTCCAATTAGTAGATAAATAATATACCTAAGCCACTTATTCTTTTTGGCCGTAAAGAATACTGGCAACAATATCAAAGGATTTAGCCATAGTATATTCCAATTGGATTTGGTAGGCACATGATCTGTTCCCCACCACATAAATGCTACAATACAACCCACTAAAGCGAGAATTAAAAGTATACTTTTATCAATTACGACTATCCACTTTGGTAAATATTCTTTGCGTCGAAAGCGTGACCTAATAGAAAATAATAATAGCCCTATAAGCAAAAAAAGTAATTCTGGTGTAAACCAAGTCCTTTCCATCCTTTGCGCTGCTTCTCTAGGAAATGAAATTACTTCATACGGTTCACTTAGTAAATTCACTTCTTCTCCACCTCTCTTAATTTTAGCTTCAGATAAAATATCCTTAAGATAAATAGGTAAAAACATTTGCGCATCTAATGAGGACTGCACATCAGCTTTTGATCCAATAATTATATCAATTCCAAAATCCGACCAAGGCATTCCATATTGATGTTCTTTAATCAAATCTCTATAAGTGAGTGCACGCAATTCACCATTAGTCTCCAGATTTTCAACAATATTTTCAAAAAGGTCGCGCAACCTAGTGGAGCAATTATCAAAAAAGAAATCGTACTTATAACTACGGTTCTCTTTCAACATATTTACCCTCAGAGCATCCATTAAGGCATCTTTCTCTTCTTGATTAAGATTTAGCTTTTGCTCATAAACTGTCCTTTTGTCTTTATTATAACTAAAAAGAAAACTATCATATCGATGTGCACCAACTTGATATAAGAGTTTACCTCGCATAAATTTCATAACAAAGCCAGGAGTATTAAAATCATACAATCCATAGTTATATACCAAATCAATATCTCTACTAGGATCATTTACTCTCAAAGCACTATGTCCATATGTATCATACACTAGATCTCCAGGAGCAACAGTAAGCAATGATATTTCCTGTGCAGAAATAGCCATTGACAACAAAAGTGACATTATGATCAATGCCATTTTTTTTAAAAAAATCGAAGCCATGAGTATTAATATTTTTTTCTGACACATCACACAAAATTATGATGCTACCCTAAGTTATTTACATAACGTCTTAAAGATAGCAAATGTAACTAAGACCAAATCAAGTTATATTAAACCAAAAAAGCGGATACTTCTTCAAGTATCCGCTCAGTCTTATTCCCTAAAGAATAGACTCCAAACTTCTACTAATAAATACAGTATTCTTATTAATAAGTTGCGAGAAAAATGAAAATGAATTAAGGCAAATTAGAAACTATACCATAAGCTCAAGAAATGACAAAACGTTCCACCAAAAACGAATAGATGCCAGATAAAATGATTATAGTGAAGCTTATTCAATATATAAAATATCACTCCTACGGAATAAGAGAGCCCACCCATCCAAAGAAGTGTATAGGTCAATTCATTCATAGCAGCGGTAATATCAGCATATATAAATACGACCATCCATCCAAGAAATAAATATAATAAGACAGAAATGATCTCATATTTACCGGTGAACCAAATCTTTTTGAGTATCCCCAAGGCAATAATCAACCAATGTAATCCAAGAAACCAATATCCTTCAGAGGTATTCATATAACGAAGGATAAAGCCAGCATAACTTCCTCCTATTAATAGATAAATACAGATATGATCAATACGCCTCCACTGATATTTATCATTTATCTCATAGGCCAAATGATACCTTACCGAAGAGAAATATCCAAAGACAATCATCATGGAAAAAATGGATACACCCAAAATAGAAGCTGCGCTCAAATGATTATTAGCCTTGATCACTAGAAAAGGTATGCCAATAATGAATACTAATAATGCCAAGGCATGGCTGATTACATTTGCCTTTTCTTCGCTCGATATTTTTCGATAATTATCGAGTAACATATATAACCGATGAAGTATGTATCAGATTAGATACTAATTATGGCGATTCTCTTGGTGACCAATTTTTTGCCATTCTTATCAAAAATTGAATAGAGATATGTTCCCTTACTTAAGTGTAAGAGATCAGCCTTAAATACACGATTAGATCTAAGTTGGAAAGATTCCGCCCATAATTCCTTACCTACTACATTGTAAACCTTCATTCGATATTCTCCGAGCGGATAATTTACCATCTGTATAGATACGTTGCCAAAAGAAGGATTTGGAAAGGCGGTAATCAGATTAGCATCTGGTGCTAATACATCTATGTTATTGATTATTAAATTTCCTTTATACTCTACTCCAGTGATTTCATCTTCACTATCTACATTTACAGCAGCAATAATTTCTTTATCATTGGCACTATAGTAATTGTAAATAGTTGTAGTTACATCGCCAAAAACATCACCAAAACCTTCAAGATTTCCCACTAAACCGGTCACATCTACCCATCCAAGAAAACCTGCTTTGATAAATAACTTTGTCTCCGTATTAGACGTCACTTTATCTCTTAAGACCTCGTAATCACCATCTGGTAATTGCACAGTGCCCCAAGCGTCTACTATAGATTCGCTATCTACAATTAATGTTATTCTGATACTATCGAAATCAAGATCAAATTCAATTTGATCTAAAAGTTCATCTGGAATAATATCAGCGCCCAAATCTACAGAAGCTTCTGTCCGATCGTCGTCTACATCTCCAAATGAAATAGGTGCTCTCCTAAAAGTTGGATTTTCATCAAAAGCCACAGGAATATCAAATCCAGGAACAAACTCTCCGGCTCTTCCTAATTCAATAATCTTATTGTTAAAACTTTGATAGTAAATTTCTTGTGCATTAGCCGAAATGGATACCAAATCAGCATCAGGGAAATTCTCTGGTGCTGTACCTTGCGATGCCTCTAGAAATCTCGTCTCTCTAGCAAATGGACCAGATAGCGATCTAAAGTCCCAAGTTACATCTGCACCAGCTTCCTCGAAAGCAACATTAGCATCAGCATCAACGATGGTAAACAAGGTGTCTCCAGCTACCGGAAAAGTAGAATTATCTATAGTAATCTGACCATAACTTACAGTAATACAGAGTGCAAATAATGCAACTGACAAAAGCTTTATGGTAGATTTTATTTTCATACTTTCCTTATTTCGATCTAAAGCTAATCAAATGTTTGCATCTCAACAAATTTATTGTAAGCTCCATTTAATGCCATTAGTTGATTATGAGACCCCATTTCGACTATCTTCCCCTTATCCAAAACCACTATTTTATCAGCATTTCTAATCGTCGATAGTCTATGAGCAATGACGACTGTCGTTCTATTTTTCATGAGCTTTTCAAGGGCATCTTGCACCAGTAATTCTGATTCTGAATCCAAGGCTGAAGTTGCTTCGTCTAAAATCATAATAGGTGGATTACGCAACACGGCCCTTGCTATAGTAAGTCGCTGACGTTGACCACCACTGAGTTTCATGCCCCTATCCCCAATATTTGATTCATATTTTTCAGGCATTATATTGACAAATTCGGCAACATTGGCGATTCGAGCCGCTTCCTCAATTTGATCATCCGTAGCTTCTATTCCAAAAAGGATATTATTCTTAATCGTATCATTAAAAAGAATAGCTTCCTGGCTTACAATGCCAAAAATTGACCTCAAATCATGTAGCGTATAGGATCTTATATCATTACCATCAATGAGAATCGAGCCTGATGAAACATCGAAAAAACGTGGTAATAAATCGACGAAAGTAGATTTTCCAGCGCCTGAAGAACCAACTAATGCCACTACCTCACCCTTATTTATGGTAATATCCACCTCATCTAATGCCATTTCATCCGAATTATCATACCGAAATGATACATTATCAAATCGGATTTCACCTTCAAACGAGATTGAGGGTAAAGGCTCCTGGGGATCTACAATAGGATTCGGAGTATTCAATAGACCATCTACTCGATCAACAGCAGCTAATCCTTTTTGAATATTATAATAAGCAGAAGAAAAAGA